>CAZEJZ010000469.1:0-2989 GCA_964512415.1 uncultured Opitutaceae bacterium | reverse complement strand
GGCTGGTGCTGCTCTACACCATGCTGGGGGGAATGCTCTCCGTGCTGGTGACGGACTACCTGCAATTCCTCGTGATGGGCGTGGGCATCGTGGCCGTCTCGGTGGTGGTACTCTGGCACACGGGCTGGGGTAACCTCGTGGGCGGCTTGGACGCGGCGTGGCAAGCGGGGCAGCTCAAGGCCCACCCGTACAATCCGCTCCACGCCTCGAATTTCGGCTGGGGCTACCTGCTGTGGCAGGCGGCGTTCCAGATCGCGTGCGCGACCACGTGGCAGACGCAGATCAGCCGCGTGCTCGCGGCGCGCGATGCCGCGACTGCGCAGAGGATGTATCGACGGACGTCCTTCTACTTCGTCGGCCGTTTCCTGCTGCCCGCGCTTTGGGGAGCCGCGGCGTTTGTCTGGTTCGCCAACCAAGGTGGGCTACCCGAAGGCGTGACCTCCCTCACCGCGATGCCGCAGTACCTCAGCCTCATCCTGCCCGTGGGCCTGATCGGCATCGTGGTCGCCGGGATGCTCGCGGCCGAGATGTCGACCGACAGCGGCTATATGCTGACCTGGGGCACGGTGATCTACAACGACCTCGTGCGTCCATGCCTGCGCCGCCCGCTCAGCGCCAAGGCGGAGCTCCTGCTGACGCGCCTGCTGGTGCTGGCCATCGCGCTGTTCCTCCTCGTGTACGGGCTGTGGTATGAGCTTCCCGGCAACGCCTGGGACTACCTCGCAGTCACGGGCAACATCTACCTCGCGAGCGTCTTCACGCTGCTGGTCGCGGGCCTCTACTGGCCCCGCGCGACCCCGGCGGGCGCGGCGGCCGCGCTGGTGCTCGGCGCGGTGGGGCCGATCCTCTTCCTCGTCATCGGCAAGTCGCACGCCATCGCCCCCGAGGTGGCAGGCGCCTCCTCCTTCGGATTGGCCGCCGCCGGCATGATCGTCGGCTCCCTCCTGACCCGCCGCCCGGCCGCCACGGCTGCCCCAACCGCCCGCGCATGAACTCGCTCCCCGTCATTCTCTGGGCCATCCTGATCGCCGCGAGCATCGGCTGGTACGCCTTCCTCGTCGTCCACATCGGCCGCAAGGCCGGCGGCGAAATTCGGGAACTGATCAAGACCCTCTCCCAGCGTCCACCATCCGACCCGCCGACATCCTAGGCTCGGCCCTGACCGCCCGGTGACCGTCAGCGTCCCGCTGCGTCCGGCCAAAAAAACAGCCGCGCCCTCGAAAGGACGCGGCTGCCGGAAAAGTAACCCGGGGACGGAAACGTCCCCGAAAGGACTTAGTCGGCGTAACGACGGCGGAGCATCGCGGTGAAGGCCTGAACCTTCTCCTTGCGGCGACGCTTCTCGCAGGGCTTCTCGTAGTAGCGCTTCGCGCGGACGCCCTTGATGATGTTCTCGCGATCGAGCTTCTTCTTCATCCGGCGGATGGCACGGTCGATGGGCTCGTTCTTGCGAATCTTGATTTCGATGGACATGGCTCGGGAATGAGGCGGCCGGGGGGCCGTGGGAAAAACGCCGATGAGGCCAAACCCCCCGGACCACGTCAACGGCTTTTTTCCAAGCCCCCCCTCGAAAGTCCACGCTTGCCCACACCCCACTCCCGTCTTGCCTAGCCACAGTGTCGTCCGCCGCCTCCGACTTCGTCCACCTCCACGTCCATAGCGACTACAGCCTCCTCGACGGAGCCTGCCGCATGGATCGCCTGATGGACCGGGCCGCCGCGTTGGGGATGAAGGCGATCGCCCTCACCGACCATGGCAACATGTTCGGAGCCATTGAGTTCTACAATGCCGCGAAAGGCAAGGGCATCAAACCGCTGATTGGTTGCGAAATCTACATCACCGAGAACTCCCGGTTGGACAAGCAGGGGCGGGCGGAGGATGGGAAGAGCTATTACCACCTCGGGTTGCTCGCCCGGAATCTGCAAGGCTACCAGAACCTGCTCAAGCTGGTGTCCGATTCCCACCTGCGGGGCTTTTACTACAAGCCGCGGGCGGACTTCGAGACGCTGGCCAAGTACGCAGGCGGGCTGATCGGGTTCACGGGCTGCCTCGCCGCGCTGGTACCGCAGCACCTGCTGCACAATCGCTTCGAGGACGCGCGCAAGGCCACCGCACGGTACATCGACATCTTCGGCCGCGAGAACTACTTCGTCGAAATCCAGGACCACGGCATCCCGGAACAGCGGCAGATCATCCCGGGGCTGCTCAAGCTGGCCGAGGAGTTCCAGCTCCAGGTCATCTGCACGAACGATGTCCACTACGTGCGCCATGAGGACGCCGAGCCTCACGATGCTCTGCTCTGCATCCAGACGGGAGCGAAGATCGCCGACACGAACCGGATGCGTTTTTCCGGTACGCAGTTCTATCTGAAGAGCGCGGCCGAGATGGCTCGCCTCTTCGCCGAGATCCCGGAGTCGCTGACCAACACGCTCGCCGTGGCGGAAATGTGCGACCTGTCGATCCCGTTTCCCAAGGGCTCCGAGCGCTACCCGAAGTACCCGCTCACGCCGGAGATCTCGTCCAAGTTCGACCGACCGGGCTACCTGCACGAGCTCTGCTGCGAGGGACTGCGGCAACGCTACGGTCACGACTTCAAGGCCGTCGCCACGCGTCCCATCGTCGCCGAGCGCCTCGCCCGGCTCACTCAGCTCGCGCCTGGACAGAAGCCCTCCCCACCCGACTATTCCCAGCTCGCCCCCGAGGAACTGCTCGCGGTGCGCATGGGCTACGAGCTCGCGATCATCCAGGTCACCGGCTTCGTCGACTACTTCCTCGTGGTCTGGGACTTCATCGCGTGGGCCAAGCAGCAGGGTATCCCGGTCGGCCCCGGCCGCGGCTCCGGCGCTGGCTGCCTCGTCGCGTACCTGCTCGGCATCACCAACATCGACCCGATCCGCTTCGGGCTCCTGTTCGAGCGCTTCCTCAACCCGGAGCGCGTGTCGCCGCCCGACTTCGACATCGACTTCTGCATGCGCCGCCGCGGCGAGGT
>CAZEJZ010000468.1:0-2995 GCA_964512415.1 uncultured Opitutaceae bacterium | reverse complement strand
CCTCGGACGCGTGCGGACGCGACGGGCGGGGGCGGCGCTGACGGAGGACTTTCACGAGATCTCCGATACGTTCCTGACGCTCGCCGCGATTGCCCCGCTGCTGAGCGGTCCGACGCGGATCACCGGGATCGCGCACACCCGGAAGCAAGAGACCGATCGCGTCGCCGGGATGGCGGCTGAACTCCGGCGCCTTGGGCAGGAGGTCGCGGAGGAGGAGGACGCGCTCACGATCGTCCCCCGCCCGCTGCGCACCGGGCAGGTGATCGAGACCTATGGCGACCATCGCTTTGCGATGAGCTTCGGCATCCTTGGCTGCCGCGACGTGCGGGGCGATGGTCAACCCTGGCTTACCTTGCGGAACCCCGCCTGCTGCGCCAAGACCTTCCCCGACTTCTTCGACCGGCTCGAGGCGCTGCGCCGGGCCGCCCACGATTGATGGCCTCCCCCAGCCCCTTCCTCATCGTCGCCATCGACGGCGGCGCCGCCTCCGGCAAATCATCGACCGCCCGTGCGCTCGCGGCACGCTTCCCCTTCCTGCACGTCGACACGGGGGCGCATTACCGCGCCATCACGGCCGAAATGCTCCGCCGCGGGATTCCTCCGGAGGAGACGGCGGTCGTCCGCGCGCTCGGGGACCTCGTGCTCGGCACGCGGGTGCAGAACGGCGCCGCGCTGCTGGAGATCGGCGGCCGGGTGCCCGGCGACGAAATCCGTTCCCCGGCGGTGAACGCGGCGGTGTCGCACTTCGCCGCGCTGCGCCCGGTCCGCGCCGCGCTGCTGCAGTACCAGCGCGGGCAGGCCGACGTCGCCCGGGCCCACGGCTTCCGCGGCCTCGTGATGGAGGGCCGCGACATCGGCTCGGTCATCTTCCCCGACGCCGGACTGCGCGTCTTCCTCCACGCGGATCCCGAGGAACGCGCCCGCCGCCGTGCCAAGGAGGGCCAGCAGGACTCGGTGGCGGAGCGGGACCGGCTCGACTCGTCGCGCCAGCACGCCCCGCTCACCTGCCCGCCCGGCGCCGTCGACATCAACAGCACCCACCTCTCGCTCGACGACGTGGTGGCGCGCGTCGCCGCGCTGGTCAACGCCCGCATCGCCCCCACACCATGACTGGACGGCGCTACCAACATCCCGACATGGATTTCCTGTACGGGATTTCCCACTACCTCGCGCTCACGGTCTACGACATCTGCTTCCGCGGCGAGGTCACCGGGTTGAGCAACATCCCGCGGCGCGGTCCCTTCATCATCGCGTGCAACCACGCCAGCCACCTCGATCCCCCGATCGTTGGCTCACTCGTGTCGCGGCAGGTCGCCTTCTTCGCCCGCAAGACCCTCTGGAAGCCGGGCCTTGCGCAGTGGTGGCTGGACGGAGTCGGGACCATTCCGGTCGACCGCGACGGCGGCTCCGACGTCGGGGCGATCAAGCGCGTGCTGCAGACCCTGCAGTCGGGCAAGGCGCTCATCCTGTTTCCCGAAGGCACGCGTTCGCCTGACGGCAACCTGCAGACCGCGAAGCCGGGGGTGGGCCTGATCGCCTGCCGGACGCAGGTGCCGGTGCTGCCGGTGCGGATCTTCAATTCGCACCGGGCGTTCGGTCGTGGCGGCGGCGTGCATTTCGGCACGCCGGTGTCCGTGGCCTTCGGTCGCGTGCTTTCCCCAGCGGACTACGATCCCCCGGGTGCGGGCAAGGACCGCTACCAGCGCGTGAGCGAGCGCATCATGGCGGCGATCGCGGCACTCTCGGAGCCGCACGCGCCGGTGATCTAGGAGCGGCGCGGCGCCGTCCCGCACCGCTGGAACGCGGCGAGGGTCAACCCAGACCGGAGGCCAGCCGGGCGCGGGCCAGCACCGCAGAGGCGGTTTCGCGGGCCTTCTCCGCGCCTTCGCGCAGGATCGCCTGGACGTGATCGAGGTTCGCGGCGAGCTCCGCCCGGCGGGCGCGATAGGGGGCGAAGTGCTCCCAGGTCTCCGCGAAGAGCAGCTTCTTGAGGTCGCCGTAGCCGTACCCGCCCTCGCGGAGTCGGTTCTCCGCCTCCGCCGCCACCTCCTTGGCGGCGACCAGACGAAGGAGCTGGATCGCGAGATTGCGGTCGGCATCCGGCTTGGGCTCCTGCGGCGTGCGCGAATCCATCACGATCCCCATGATCTTCTTCCGCGTGGCCTTCTCGTCGCCGAAGAGATCGATCGTGTTGCCGTAGCTCTTGCTCATCTTCTGGCCATCCAGCCCCGGCACGACGGCCACGTCCTCGCGGATCTCGGACTCCGGCACGACGAACGTCTCGCCGTACGTCTGGTTGAACTTGATCGCGATGTCGCGGGTCATTTCGAGGTGCTGCTTCTGATCCTTGCCCACGGGCACCACGGTCGTGTCGTAGAGCAGGATGTCCGCCGCCATGAGCACCGGGTAGGCGAAGAGGCCGAAGTTCGGGGAAATGCCGCGGGCGGTCTTGTCCTTGTAGCTGTGTGCCCGCTCCAGCAGCCCCATCGGCGTGAGCGTGCCGATGATCCACATCAACTCAGCCACCTCCGGGACATCGCTCTGGCGCCAGAACACGCTGCGCTTCGGATCGAGGCCACAGGCCAGCCAGTCGAGCGCGACGTCGAGCGTGTTGCGCCGCCGCTGCTCGGGGTCGAGCAGGGACGTCATCGAGTGGTAGTCCGCGATGAAATAGAAGCACTCGCCGCGCGACTGGGCGTCGATCGCAGGCCGCATGGCGCCGAAATAGTTGCCGATGTGCAGGGTGCCGGAGGGCTGGATGCCAGTCAGGGTGCGGGGCATGGACGAGGGTACGGGAAACCGGGAGCGTCACCGCCGGTTCGCCTGCGGGCAAGCCGAAGCGTGGGTGCGGTCCGAAGCGGGCACGTCAGTCGCGGCGCGGCAGGCGCGAGACGCTGGCCCGGACGCGCGCGAGGGTGTTTGCCGGGAGATAGCCGGAAAACGCCACGGTCGGCATGACCAGCGCGCGGCGACCGAGGAGGGAGCCCGGGTTGAG
>CAZEJZ010000467.1:0-3000 GCA_964512415.1 uncultured Opitutaceae bacterium | reverse complement strand
TCTTGACGGAATGGGTCAAGCGGGGCGCGCCCGACCCGCGGACGTCGCCGCCGAAGGCGGGTCACGCGATCGAGCCCATGACCCTGGAGCAGGCGCGGAGCCACTGGTCCTTCAAGCCGATCGTGGCTCCCGCAGTCCCACCGATGGCGCCCGGCGTGACGGCGGAACACCCCATTGATCGATTCGTGCAGACCCGCCTGCGCGCGGAGGGGCTGGCACCCAATCCCCCCGCCGATCCCCGCACGCAGGTCCGGCGCGCCTACCTTGCGCTCATCGGCCTGCCGCCGTCCTACGACCGCGTGGAGCGATTCGCCGCCGATCCCTCTCCGGCCGCCTTCGCCGCACTCATCGATCACCTGCTGGATCGTCCGGAGTACGGCCAGCGCTGGGCCCGGCACTGGTTGGACGTCGCCCGGTTCGCCGACACCACCGACAAGTCGACCGATAGCGAGCGGCGCATTCCGTTCGCGCACACCTACCGCGACTACGTCGTCGATGCCTTCAACAACGACCGGCCCTTCAATCGGTTCGTCCTGGAGCAACTGGCGGCGGACCGCCTCCCTCCCGAGGAAAAACCCGACCTCCGGGCCCTCGGTTTCCTCACCGTCGGTCGCCGGTTCGAGGGCAACGCGGATGCGAAGGAGTTGGTGATCGACGACCGCATCGACACCATCGGCCGAGGCCTGCTCGGACTCACGCTCGCCTGCGCGCGGTGCCACGACCACAAGTTCGACGCCATTCCCACTGCGGACTACTATTCGCTCTACGGTATCCTAGCCAGCAGCCGCGAACCGATGGACCTCCCCGAGGTCGCGGCCCCGGGTCAGCCGGAGGCCGTGGCGAAGTACCGCGCGGCCCGGGCCGCGATCTTCGCCGAGTACGACAAGCACGCGGAGGCCTCCATGATCAAGGCGAGCCAGCTCCTCCGCGAACTGGCCCCCGAGTACCTGCGCCGGCTCGTCGAGTCCTCACCGCAGCACCGCACCGTCGAAGGCTTCATTCCCCTCTTCACCCCGCGCGGGCTTCTCGTCCGCGGCGGCGCCCCGCGATGGGAGTCGCTGATCGCGGAGGCGAACCGCCGCGGCAACAGCTTCTTCCGTCTCTGGCCGGAACTGCTCGCCGTGCCTCGCTCCGACTTCCCAGCCGAGGCCGGAAAGATCATCGCAGAGGCCGCCCGCAATCCGGGCCGGTACGACGCCAAGCTGCTTGCCGCGCTGCAAGCCACGCCGCCGAACTCGATGCTGGAGGTGGCCGACCTGTACGGACGGCTCATTACCGAGGCGCTCGCCGCCAAGGAGGAGACCGATCTCGCCCGGTTGATCAATGCGAAGGACTCGCCCCTGCAGGTCACCCGCGAGGAAGTGCTGGCGGACTTCGATCGCTTCATCACCGAGTTCCAGGTGATCTCCCGCCCCGAGGGCGAGACCGCCTGGAAGCTCCGCGAGCGCCTGACCGTCCTTGAGGCAGAGGGTCCGGTTGACCGGGCACAGGCCGTGGAGGTCGCCGCCAGACCCGTCACGCCGCACATCATGATTCGCGGCGACCGGAATCGGCTCGGAGCCGAGGTCCCCCGCCGCTTCCCCCAAGTCCTCGCCCCGGTGGACAGCCGCTCGTACGACGGCGACGGTCGGCTTGAATTCGCCCGGTCGGTGGCTGACGCGCGCAACCCCCTCACTGCCCGGGTGCTGGTCAATCGCATCTGGCAGCAACACTTCGGCACCGGCTTGGTCGCCACGCCGGACGACTTCGGCGCCTACGGCCAGCGCCCCTCCCACCCGGAGTTGCTCGACCACCTCGCCGCGTGGTTCATCGCGAACGGATGGTCGGTGAAGGCACTGCACCGCTACATCATGTCCTCCGCGACGTGGCAGCAAAGCAGCACGGTCAACCCCGCGGCGCTAGAACGCGATCCCTCCAACCGCCTGATTTGGCGCATGCCCCCGCGCCGCCTCGAATTCGAGGCGCTCCGCGACAGCCTGCTCCGCGTCGCGGGCCGTCTCGACGTGCGGCGCGGCGGTCGCAGCGCGCCGCTGGACGACGCCAACGTCCGCCGGGCCCTCTACGCCACCACGGACCGTTTCCGCATCCCGGCGCTCCTGCGCAATTTCGATGTGGCCAATCCGGATCAGTCGATCGCCCGCCGCGCCGAAACCAGCCATCCACTCCAGGCCCTCTACTTCCTCAACAGCTCGTTCCTCCGCGCCCAAGCCGAGGGCGTCAACCGCCAGCCGGAGATCGCCGAGTTGATCGACACCCGCGAACGCATCGACGCGCTCTACCGCCGCATCCTCGTCCGACTCCCCGATCCTGAGGAGGTCTCGCTCGCGCTGAATTTCGTCGGCGCGAACCCGGACGAGAACCGCTGGGCCGCCCTCGCCCAAGCACTTCTGATGTCGAACGAGTTCTACTTCTGCGACTGAGGCCACCACCTCCACCCTCCCACCGCCATCCGCATGAGACCCTCACCGCACCCGTCCTCGCTCGCCGCCATCACCCGACGCGAAATGCTGCGCCGCTGCGGAGCCGGCTTCGGCACCATCGGTCTCGCCGCCCTGCTCGGCGACATCACCGCCCGCGCCACCCCCAGCGCCGATCCCCTCGCTCCCCGCCCCCCGCACTTTCCCGGTCGCGCCAAATACGTGATCCAGATCCTCGCCAACGGCGGGCCGTCGCAGATGGACACGTTCGACCCCAAGCCGATGCTGACCAAGTACCACGGGAAGCAGCTGCCGATCAATCTCGAGACGGAACGCCCAACCGGCGCCGCCCTGGGCTCCCCCTTCTCGTTCGCCCGCTACGGCCAGTCCGGCCTCGAGGCCAGCGAGCTCTTCGGCCCGCTCGCCGCCGCCCACGCCGATGCTCTCTGCGTGATCCGGTCCATGTACACGGACACGCCCATCCACGAGAACTCGCTGCGCATGATGAACTGCGGCGCCAGCATCATGGCCCGCCCCAGCATCGGTTCATGGGTCACCTACGGTCTCGGCACCGAGAACCAGA
>CAZEJZ010000466.1:0-3005 GCA_964512415.1 uncultured Opitutaceae bacterium | reverse complement strand
GGACGAGGTTGACCACCTTGCCGTGGACCTTCGCGCCGCCCGGGTACTTGTGCTCGATGTCGTCCCCCGGATTCTTCGTGGTCTGCTTGAGGCCGAGGGAAACGCGTTCCTTCTCGCGGTTGACCTCGATGATCATGACCTGGACCTCTTCGCCCTGCTTCACCATCTCGGACGGGTGAGCGATGCGGCCCCAGCTCATGTCGGTGATGTGGAGCAGGCCATCCATGCCGTCGAGGTCGATGAACGCACCGAAGTCGGTGATGTTCTTGACCACGCCCTTGCGGATCTGGCCCGGCTGGATCGAGTCGAGCAGGTTGCGGCGCTTGCTCGTGCGCTGCTCTTCGATGAGTTCGCGGCGCGAGAGAACGATGTTCTTCCGGTCGAGGTTGATCTTGAGGACCTTGAAGTCGTAGGTCTGGCCCACGTACTGGTCGAGGTTCTTGGGGGGCTGGATGTCGATGTGCGACGCCGGCAGGAACGAATCGACGCCGATGTTGACGATCAGGCCGCCCTTGACCTTGGCGCGGACGCGACCGGAGGCGACGGAGCCCTCGGGAAAGCGGGTGAGGATGTTGTCCCAGTTCTTCTTCTGCTCGGCCTTGTCGAAGGATACGACCGGATTGCCGTTCTTGTCCTCGAGCTTTTCGAGGAGGACGTCGATCGTGGAGCCGATCTGGAGTTCGCCGAGATCGACGAATTCATTGGCGGGAATGACCGCCTCGGCCTTGGCGCCAATGTCGACGATCACGTCGTTCTGGCGAATTTCGGTGATGACGCCGGGGATGATGGCGCCTTCCTTGAGCAGCCCGAGCGAGGTCTGGGCCAACAGTTCTTCCATTACTGAACTCATGTGCAAAGACGACGGGGCGACGCGTGTTCCAAGACGCCGAACCATCGCGGGATCCGTGAGGACCGTGGGTTGAAGGTTATGGACTGACGGACCAGCGGGAACGAGGCGGCTTACGCTGGCCAGAACCGAACAATGCCGCGAACGGTCAGATTCGCCGAAATGCCGGCGACGAAGCAAGCGGAATGTAGCGGCCAGCACCGCCGGCCGATCCCCCCACCGGCTCCGTCCGCGCCGGATGAATGGGAGGAGCCGACCTCGACCAACCCGAGCCTCGACGCCACGGATCCAAGCCATGACGGTCCCGAGGAGCAAGCGAGTCGCGATAAGAAGTGCCGGAGGCCAACTGCGCCCGGTCCCTCGGCCATTCGTGGGTTGGCCCTGTTTCCCGGCCGATCCGCCGGGATCGGCGTAGTGGCCTGATCACTTCGTCGGCCGTCGGCCGAACAACGCTCTCGCGTTCCCCCTCACGTGCGGCATGCTCGGCCCCGTCAGGGCCTACCCACGGGCCACCTCAGGAGGCTCTATGAAGCGTTTCATCCGATGGTTCTCCGAGATCGGTCTCGGTGACGTGGCTCTGGTCGGAGGCAAGAATGCCTCCCTTGGCGAAATGTACCGCGAACTCACCGCGCGCGGTGTTCGCGTGCCCAACGGCTTCGCGATCACCGCGGACGCCTACCGGGCCTTCCTGGAAAAGGATAATCTTGCCGAGCGCCTGCGCGCCGAACTGCAAGGTCTGGATACGCACGACCTCGCGGGTCTGCAGCAGCGCGGTGCCAACATCCGCCGCGCCCTGCTCGCGACCGAGCTGCCGGCAGACCTCGCGGCCGAGATCCTTGAGGCCTACCGGGAGCTCGGTGGCACGCGGTCGGACCTCGCCGTCGCGGTCCGCAGCAGCGCCACCGCCGAGGATCTGCCGGAGGCGAGCTTCGCCGGCCAGCAGGAGTCGTTCCTAAACGTCCGCGGCGAGGCGGCCCTGCTTGAAGCCAGCCGCCGCTGCTTCGCCTCGCTGTTCAAGGACCGCGCGATCTCGTACCGGTTTGACCGCGGCTTCGATGCCCTGAGCGTGCAGCTGTCCATTGGCGTTCAACACATGGTGCGGTCGGACCTCGCCTGCTCCGGGGTGATCTTCACGCTCGATACCGAGACCGGCTTTCCGGACGTCGTGCTCGTGAGCTCAAGCTACGGGCTCGGGGAAACCATCGTGCAAGGCACGGTGACGCCGGACGAGTACGCGGTGTTCAAGCCGACGCTTCGACTCGGCTTCCAGCCGATCATCCGGCGCCGACTGGGAACAAAGGAGTCCAAACTGATCTGCGGCCCGGACGGCGGCGCGGACGTCAGCTTGGTGCCGGTGCCCGAGCAGGATCGCGCGCGCTTCGCCCTCGGCGACGCGGAGGTGCTGCAGCTCGCGCGCTGGGCGTGCGTGATCGAGGAGCATTATTCGGCCAAGCGCGGTCGTCCCACGCCGCTCGATCTGGAATGGGCCAAGGACGGACCCGACGGGGAACTTTACCTCCTCCAAGCCCGGCCCGAGACCGTCGAATCACGCCGCGATCGAAACGTGCTGGAGCGTTACCGGATCCACCCGACAACCCCTCCCATCGTGACCGGCTGCAGCATCGGCAACCGCGTGGCGCACGGCGTGGTGCGCGTCATTCCCACGGCCAAGGACCTGCAGCAGTTCACGGCCGGCGAGGTGCTGGTCACTGACCGCACCGACCCGGACTGGGAACCGATCCTGAAGCAGGCGGCGGCCGTGATCACGAATCGCGGGGGACGCACCTGCCACGCCGCCATCGTCAGCCGCGAGCTCGGGGTGCCCGCGATCGTGGGCACCGGGAACGCCACCGCGGTGTTGCGGACCGGCGACGCGGTGACCGTCTCCTGCGCCGAAGGCGAGACCGGGCGCGTCTATTCCGGAACTGTGCCGTTCCACGTCGAGCGCACGGACATCCAGGGCCTTCCCCGCCCCCGCACGCAGGTCATGCTGAACGTCGGCAATCCCGACGAGGCCCTCGGGCTTTCCTTCCTGCCCAACGACGGCGCGGGCCTCGTGCGCATGGAGTTCATCATCGGCAACACGATCCGCGCCCATCCGCTCGCGCTGCTGGACTTCGCCGCCCTGCCGGACTCGCCCGAGCGCACCGAGATCGAA
>CAZEJZ010000465.1:0-3018 GCA_964512415.1 uncultured Opitutaceae bacterium | reverse complement strand
AGGATCAACCAGCCGATCGGTAGCAAGCCGAACGCCGCGCCGTAGCCGGCGGCCGCGAGGGCGAGCTGGACAGGCATTCCGTAGACGAAGATCGCGATCGTGCCCGCCGTCGCGAGCGCGACGAGGGCCGCCAGTTGCGCGCGCACGTGCCAGACCGCGAGCAGGAGGAGCAGCAGGACGACCGGAATGGCCGCGACGAGCGCGGACGTGCCGATCCCGCCGAGGGGAGCGTAGGTTTGGGACCAGGACATGGGGTGGGGAAGGGTCAGCAATGCCTGCCGGGATGGACCATGACAATGCTGGTGTTGGCGACGATTTCGTTAGCTTCGGCGTCTCTTGTGCCTCGTGGTGCAGGGCGTTTCGCCATGAGACGTGGGCATCCCACGGCTGCGCGGTGAACACCGGCGAACGGCCGTGGGGGCAGGTTCCTCCACGACGGCCCGCCCCGGACGACACGTCCGCGAGCCGATGACCGGCGGGGCGGTGCGGTCTGATCCCAGTGGCGGGACAAGGCGCTCGTGCGCCGTGGACCCCCAACGGCTGGATCGACTTCTCGGGCTTAACCGCGCGGCGGTTTGCTCCGCCACCGCAGCGCCACCTGGACGAGCAGGATGAGTGCGGGGACCTCGATGAGCGGGCCGACCACGGCGGCGAAGGCGACGCTGGAGTTCAGGCCGAAGACCCCGATCGCCACCGCGATTGCGAGTTCGAAGTTGTTGCCCGCCGACGTGAAGGCGAGGGCCGTCGACCGTTCGTAGTCCGTGCCGATGCGACGTGCGATCAGGAAGCTCGCGAAGAACATCAGGACGAAGTACAGCGCCAGCGGCAGCGCGATGCGCAGCACGTCGAGCGGCAGGGTCACGATCGCGTTCCCCTTGTAGGTGAACATGACCACGATCGTGAAGAGCAGCGCCCCCAGCGTGAGCGGCGAGATCCGGGGGAGGAAGACGGTCTCGTACCACGTTTCTCCCTTCCAGCCCGCGAGAAAAAACCGACTGAGCAGTCCAGCGAGGAACGGGATCCCGAGGTACGTCATCACGCTCCAGAAGACGTCGCTCATCGCGATCGCCACGATCCGGCCCTCCAGTCCGAAGAACGGCGGCAGGACGGTCAGGAAGAACCACGCGTAAAAGCTGTAGGTCAGCACCTGCGCGACGCTGTTTAGCGCGACCAACCCGGCGGCGTACTCGCGGCTGCCGCCCGCGAGATCATTCCAGACGATCACCATCGCGATGCAGCGTGCGATCCCCACGAGGACGAGACCGACCAGATAATCCGGGTGATCGCGGAGGAAGGTCACCGCGAGTAGGAACATCAACACGGGTCCCACAATCCAGTTGAGGACCAGCGAAAGCGTCAGGACCTTCGGACTCGCCAGCACCGAGGGCAGTTGTCGGTACCGCACCTTCGCGAGCGGCGGGTACATCATCACGATTAGGCCGACGGCCAACGGCAGGTTGGTGGTGCCGAGCGTCACGGGCGCGAAGAACGCCTCGGGGTCGAGCACGACCCAGTGTCCGAGCGCGACGCCGAGCGCCATCGCGGCGAAGATCCACAGGGTCAGATAGCGATCGAGGAAGGAGAGCCGGGGGCGATCGGCGGCGCTCATGCGCGTGACCCTCCGGACTTCATCTGATCGCGGCGTCCGGCGGCGTAGGCGCCGAAGACCGCACGGATCTCGTCCCGCACGCGGCGGAATACGGCTTTCTTCTCCTCATCGGTGCCGGTCGCGTGCGCGGGGTCCTCGAACGGCCAGTGGTGCCGGTTGACCTGACCCGGGAAGACTGGGCAGGCCTGGTCGGCGTTTCCGCAGACGGTGATCACCGTCTCGATCTCGCGGGACGTGAATTCCTGCAGGTGCTTCGAGGTGTGCCCGGCGAGATCGATGCCGATCTCCCGCATGGCCTCGATCGCGAGCGGATGCACGTAGCCCGCTGGGCGCGAGCCGGCGCTGACGACATCCAGCAGGTCGCCAGCGGCTTGGCGGAGCACGCCTTCGGCGAGGTGGCTGCGGCACGAGTTGCCCGTGCAGAGGATGAGGACGGTGCGTTTCTTCAGGGTCATCGGAGCGGGAGGGAAAAGGGGCGAGCCTAGCACGCGCAGGTCAGGGCATCGGCGACCGCCGGGGCGATGCGGTGGAGGCGGGTCGCGTCGCGCCGGAGCGCGGCGTCCTCCCGCGCACACGCGGCGAGGCAGGCGAGGTTCGCGGCCAGGGCCCGACCCGGGCGGGCGGGGAGTTCGTAGACCATCCACTTCCCGCGGCGGGTCGCGACCACCAGCTGGCGCGCACGGAGGTACGCGAGGTGCTTGGAGACCTTCACTTGCGGCTCGCCGAGCACGGTCTGGAAGTGGCAGACGCAGAGCGGGCCGTGCGTCAGGAGATGGAGGATCCGTCGGCGGGTGCCGTCCGCAAATCCGTCGTAGATCTCGGCCAGGTGCATTCCCCACGCATACCGGCGCAGGTATATGAGACAAGCGGAATCAGGCCCGGACGGCGAGGTCGACCGGTCGCGGGGGCAGGGGGGCCGGGCGGCCGGTCAGCGGGATCGCCCGAGCAGGGCGAGCATCCAAGCGTACTCAAGCGCGCGATCCTCCAGGCGCTGAAAGCGGCCGGAGGATCCGCCATGAGACCCGGACAGGTTGGTCTTGAAGAGCACCAGCGTCTCGGGGGCCACCAGCGTCCGCAGGCGGGCGACATATTTCGCGGGCTCGAAGTACTGCACTTGCGAGTCTGCGAGCGACGTCGTGACGAGGAGATGGGGGTGACGTCCGGCCCGAAGGTTGTCGTAGGGCGAGTAGCGGCGCATGTAGGCGTAGTCCTCCGCGACGGCGGGGTCGCCCCACTCGGTGTACTCGTTGGTCGTCAGGGGCAGCGAGGGGTCGCTCATCGTGGTGAGGACGTCGACGAACGGGACGCCGACGATCGCGCCCTTGAAGAGGTCGGGCCGGAGGTTCACCACGGCGCCCATGAGCAGGCCGCCGGCGGAGCGGCCCTCAATGAACAGGCGGTCCGGCGTC
>CAZEJZ010000464.1:0-3019 GCA_964512415.1 uncultured Opitutaceae bacterium | reverse complement strand
CCGGCGGTGAAGTCGTTGAACTATTTGAACAACATCATGGCCAAGATTGAGGCCCGCCAGGCGGGTGCGCTTGAGGCCATCATGCTTAACGACCAAGGCTTCGTCGCGGAGTGCACCGGCGACAACATCTTCATCGTCCACAAGGGCAAGATCCTGACGCCCTCCGCGCAGCAGGGTGCCCTCAAGGGGATCACGCGCGACGAGATCTTCAGCATCGCGAAGGAAATCGGGGTGCCGATCGAGGAGCACTCGCTCACCCGCTACGACGTCTGGAACGCGGATGAGGTTTTCCTGACCGGGACCGGCGCCGAGGTGATCCCGGTGGTCAAGCTTGATGGACGTACGATTGGGACCGGTGCGCCCGGGCCGATCTTCGCCCGGGTCCTTGAATGCTTCCGTCGGCGGGTGCTGACGCAAGGAACGCGGATCTGAGGCCCGTCCGGCACCGTTGTTCCGTTTCGGGCATCGTGGCGCAGAGGTGTGCCACGGCGGCGCAGTCGCCCGTGCTTCCGGCGAGCCGTGGCTGGGGTTTACCCGCGCTTGCGTTGGGGATCGCCGCTGGCACGATGCCTGCAAGGGCGTACGCGGATGTCGTCATCCTTCCTACAATTTCGTCTCCCGGTGGTCGAAAATTCGGCCGCGTGTGATACTCTCTTTCCATGGGCAGTCCTTTGAAGTGTGACCTCTGCAGCAAGCCGGCCACGGTGCACCTGACGCAAATCGTCAATAACAAGGTGCACAAAGTGGACCTATGCGAAGCCTGCGCTCAGGCCAAGGGCGTCACTGATCCCAATGGGTTCTCGCTGGCCGACCTGCTGATGAAGGCGTCCCTGACGAATGAACCGGCGGCTGCGGCGGCCACGCGCTGCGAGCAGTGCGGCTTCACTCAGTCGGAATTCAAGAAGCACGGCCGTTTCGGATGCCCTCACTGCTACGAGACGTTTGCGGCGATCGTTGAGCCGATGTTGGGAACCATGCACAAAGGCACCACGCACACGGGCAAGGTTCCGGCGCGGGCGGTGAGCCGCAAGAGTCTGCATGACCGCCTGAGCGCTCTGGAGGGTGAACTCGACAATGCGATCAAGTCCGAGCGCTACGAGGATGCGGCGCGCTATCGCGACGAGATCGTGCAGGTGAAGCAGGCCTTCGCCCCGAAGGCGGAGGGGGAGTCGCTGCGGCCATGACCATCCACTCCCTCATCGAGACCCCCTCGGAGCTCACCAGCTCAGCCGCGACCGGCAAGTGCGCGGTGGTGCTGATGACGCGCATCCGGCTGGCCCGAAATCTTTCGGGTCGTTCCTTCCCGGGCTGGGCGGACGCGGACCAGCGCGCCGAGATTCTCGCCACGTGCCGCGAGGCGGTCTCTGCGCTCACCCCGATGAAGCGCAGCGTGAACGTCGCCGTCTCCGACCTGAACGAGCAGCAGAAGCTCATCCTCGTGGAGCGGCATCTCATTTCCCGCGAGCTGAGCGGTTCAAAGTCGGGTTCCGGTCTGGTGATCAACCGCGATCAGACCGTCTCGGTCATGATCAACGAAGAGGATCACCTGCGGATTCAGGTGCTCCGGGCCGGTTTTCAGCTGAAGAAGGCGTGGAACGCGATCAACGACTTCGATTCGGCTCTGGAGGAGAAGCTCGACTACGCCTTCTCGCCGCAGTGGGGCTACCTCACCGCCTGCCCGACCAACCTCGGCACAGGGATGCGCGCCTCCGCGATGATGCACCTGCCGGCCTTGGTGATCTCCGGCCAGATGGAGAAGATCGTCCGGGCCGTGAACCAACTTGGCATGGTGGTGCGGGGGCTCTTCGGTGAGGGCTCCGACGCGTCCGGCAGCATCTTCCAGATCTCCAACCAGACCACCCTCGGCGAACCCGAGGAGGAAATCATCAAGCGTCTCCAGAGCGTGCTCCAGTCAATCATCGAGCATGAGTTGAATGCGCGGCAGAAGCTGCTCGAGGCGGATCCGCGGAAGCTCCTCGACAAGATCGGCCGCGCGTATGGGATTCTCCAGCACAGCCACGTGCTCAGCTCCGCCGAGGCGATGAACCTGCTCTCGCTGCTGCGCCTGGGCATCGACCTCCAGATCTTTCCCGAGGACAGCCGTCCTGTCATCGACCGCCTCTTCATCGAGGCTCAACCCGGTCACGTCCAGCACGCGGCGCAACACGATCTCGAGGCCGGGGAGCGCGACGGAATGCGCGCCACCCGGTTGCGCGACGAGTTCGCCCGTTTTCCCGCCCCCGTCACTCCTCCTCTGTCCGGCCCCAAGCCCGACTGAACCCTCCGCTCCCTTCTCCCATGTCCGAACCAATGAATAACTTCACGCCGCGCGCCCAGCAGGTGCTCGCGCTCGCCCGCAAGGAAGCCGACCGCTTCCATCACAACTACGTGGGCACCGAGCACATCCTGCTCGGCTTGATCAAGCTCGGACAGGGCGTGGCCGTGTCCGTCCTGCAGAAGATGGGCCTCGATCTCGAGACCGTGCGCAACGCCGTCGAGAAGCAGGTCGGCACCGGCACCGAGACGAAGACCCAGGGCAGCATTCCCTACACCCCGCGCGTCAAGAAGGTCCTCGCCCTCGCGGGCAAGGAGGCGAAGGCGCTCAGTCACTCCTACGTCGGCACCGAGCACATCCTGCTCGGACTGCTGCGCGAGGGTGAGGGCGTGGCGGCCCGGGTCCTGAAGTCCCTGGATGTCGACATCGAGCGCACCCGGAACGAAATTCTTCGGGAGCTCGATCCACAGTTCTCCGGCGGTGCCGAGGGCGGTGCTGCGGGTGGTGGCGAGGAGGCCGCTGCTCCGTCGCCGCGCGGCGGCGGCTCCGAGGAAGGAAAGAAGGACGTGAAGACGCCGGCCCTCAAGGCGTTCGGCCGCGACCTTACGGAACTGGCGCGCAAGGGCGAGCTCGACCCGGTCGTCGGTCGCAAGAACGAGATCCGCCGGGTGGTCCAGATCCTCTGCCGCCGCACCAAGAACAACCCGGTGCTGATCGGCGAGCCGGGCGTGGGCAAGACCGCCA
>CAZEJZ010000463.1:0-3025 GCA_964512415.1 uncultured Opitutaceae bacterium | reverse complement strand
CGCGGCGAAGGTCAAGGCGGCGATCGCCATCCGGCGGTCAGTCAGCAAATTGGGCAAGTCGAAGAAGGCGGACAAGCGAGACCTGAGCGACTCCATGCGACGGTGCTCAATCGCGCGCCAGATTTCTGCGGTGGAGGGCCCGGTGACGTGGGGCAACGGCTGTCTGGAGTATTCAGACAGCAGGGAGTTAAGGTCGCTGCTCATTTTCCCTTAAACGTAGGCTAGAGGGACTTTCCCTCAAGATTCTTAGCGAGGCCTCGTTGCTGGAGGGACCACAGCCATGCACCCCGGACGGACAATATTCGCGCTAGTCTTGACAAGAAATGCACGAGGGAAACGGCAGGTCAGGGGAGTATAAATTCACGTAGAACAAACCCTCCAATCACAACTCACGATGAACACTCCCTCTATCTCCAAGTTCGCGGCGGCCAGTCTCGGCCTCCTTTTCTCCGCCCTCCTCACCACCACCGCAGTTGCCGGTCCCGGTCCCGAATACTGGGCGCGCATGAACAAGAACCAGAAGCCCGCCTCCTATCCGACCATCTGGCGGACCAAGGCGGACGCTGACACCAAGGCCCAGGCTGCGGCCAAGCCGGCCGCCGAGGCCGCCGCCGGCTGCACCGCCTGCCAAGGCTGCGCCAAGAAGTCCTGACCGGCCACCCACGGTCTCCGCCAATCCAGCCGCCGCCACTGCCGTGCGGCTGGATTTTTGGTTCGGCACCACGCCGGAAACCCCGTCTCTCCCGATTCCTCATCCCCGCTCAGCAGTTCCCCTTTTTGCCAGGATATGAAACCCTTCAGCTCTTCCGCCGCTCTCGCGCTCACCAGCCTACTATTGGTCAGCGTGCCACAACTTTTCGCGCAACATGCCGGGCACGGCTCCGCCGCTGCTCCTTCACCCAGAGCGGAGGCCGCACCGCAAACAGAAGCGTCGGCAGCCGCCCTGCAAGCGGTCGCCGCCTCCATGAGCGATGTCAGCGCCGCCTTGGCCGCCGATGACTTCGACCGTTACCAAACCCTGAGAACGACGGTCCGAAGCGCCCTCCACGATCTGGCGGATGCTGATGCGAAACTGGCAGCCAGTCTGACTGCGAACCTGGCCGACCCTCTGCCCAGCCGGAGCAACATCACCGAGGCCCGGAAGGACTTTGTCCGGTTCAGCACGAGCGTGGCCGATGCGGTTCGGAGCAGGAAGATTCATCAATCGGCGAACCTCCGCATCTTTGAATGCACGATGGCTCCGGAGATCGGCACCGGGCGCTGGCTGCAACGGGACGCCGCCGCCAGGAATCCGTTCTACGGGTCGGCGATGCTCAAGTGTGGCGTCGAACTCGACCGGAAGACCTCGGCGCGGGCATTGCCTCCGGGCCATCCGCCGATCGAGTCACTGACACCGGCCGACTACGCGCGATTTTCCGGCACCAAGCCGGTCGCCGCTACCAGCGGCGGATGCGGTGGCTGCGGCATGAGCAAGGAAGCCATGGCCGCAGGCGAGCCCTGCGAACACAGCAAGGAGTAATAGCCCCTCGAAACGTCATGACGCGAAAACTCATCTTCACAACGGTTGGCGGCCTCGCCATCCTCGGCAGCTCGCTCGGTCTGACCGGCTGTGTTGGCCGCCCGGTGGCTGTGGAGAAAGCGGCCCGCCGCCAAGTAGCGGACGTGACGAGCCAGCTCGGCGCGCAACTCCGCGAGGGCAACCTGCCCCTGTTGACGGCAGAATCATCCCATGCTGATGCCCTGCGCTTTGCCGTGCTGAATCATCCCCGGGTTCGCGCGGCCTACTACGAGTGGGCACGGTCGGTGGAGCGAATCACTGTCGAACGTTCGTTGCCGGACCCGGTCTTCGTGTTTGAGGCCGATGTTTCGGACATGATCTCGTCCTTAATGCCGGGCCTGATGCTCGAACTGCCGGGATCGCGCAAACGCGCGCTGGCGGCCCAGGCGGCGTCCGCCGAATCGGAAGTGAAGTATCACGAGTTGGAAGCGCAGGTGCAGCAGGTGGCTTTCGGCCTCAAGAAGGCCTACTATCAGCTCTACTTTCTCGAAGCGAAGCTCCGGGTGAATGCCGAGTCCCTGGACCTACTGAAGGATCTCGAAGCCATCGCCCGCCGTCAAAACGAGGTCGGCAAGGCGACCCTCCAGGACGTGCTTCGCGCCCAGATCGAACAGGACAAGATGACCGCCGAAATCGCCAACCTTGGAGATGCCCGACTGGCCCTGCTTGCCCAATACAAGGCCGCGCTCGGTCTCCAGCGCATGGACCCCGAGCCGTCGATCCCCGCTCGGTTCGAGACTACACCGATCGAGGTCAACCCTGACCAGCTCTGGCAGTTCGCGGTAGCCCGCAATCCGGCCCTCCGCACGATGACCGCCGAGGTGCGCGTCGCCGAGGCGTCGCTGGCCGTGGCCAAGCGCTCCCGCTACCCGGATTTCTCGGTCGGTCTCGAAGCCGACCTCAAGGCTTCTCCTATCATGGCCCGTCCTTCTTTCGGGGTAACCCTGCCGATCTGGCGGGACAAAATCGCCGCCGAAATCGCCTCGGCGCAGTCCGCCAAGCAAGCCGGTGAAGCGCGGCTGGCTGCCGAGCAGATCATGGTGGCCGTCGAATTGGCCGAGAAGACCTTCATGTTCCGTGAAGCGACGCGGAACCAAGCCTTGATCCAGCAAGACCTCCTGCCGAAAGCCCAGCAGTCTCTGGAAGTCGCCCGGTCGGCCTACGTCACCGGCCGGACCGGATTTCTCGATGTGGTCGAAGCGTCGCGCTCGCTGCTGGATTTCCAGCTGCAACGGATCGACGCCGAGACCCAGCGTGAACTTTCGTTGGCCGAACTCGCCCTGCTCGTAGCCGGCATCCCCCCCGAAAACTCCCCCCTCCCGACCACCGGATCCAACTGATCTTCCAGAAACGTCATGCGCACAAAACTCCTCCTCCTTGCCATTCCCCTGCTGTTCTGGGCCCTGCTAGGCGCCGGTTGCGGCGACGCGAATCACAATGCCCACGCCAAGGCGCAGAAATACCACT
>CAZEJZ010000462.1:0-3040 GCA_964512415.1 uncultured Opitutaceae bacterium | reverse complement strand
CCGGCAAGACCACCTTGCTGCGCGATATCGCGCTGGGGGTGATCGAAAACCACCCGGAATGTCACGTGATGGTGCTGCTGGTCGATGAACGACCGGAGGAAGTCACGGACTTCCGCCGGAGCGTGCCGGCCGAGATCTGGGCCTCGTCGAATGACGAGCAGGTCGAGAGCCACGTCCGCATCGCGGACCTTGCCATCGAACGCGCCCGCCGCCTCGTCGAGAGCGGCCGCGACGTCGTCCTCCTGCTCGATTCGCTGACCCGTCTCGCCCGTGCGCACAACACGCTGCGCAACTCGGGACGGACGGGTTCCGGCGGCTTGGATGTCCGCGCACTCGAGAAGCCCCGCCAGCTCTTCGCCTCCGCCCGGCGCACCGAGGAGGCCGGCTCGCTCACCATCATCGCGTCCATCCTCGTCGAGACCGGCAGCCGCATGGACGACGTGATCTTCCAGGAGTTTAAGGGCACGGGCAACAGCGACCTCGTGCTCGACCGCAAGTGCGCCGAAATGCGCCTGTGGCCGGCCATCAACATCCAGCAGTCCGGCACGCGCAAGGAGGAGCTGCTCCTCGACGCCAAGAAGCTGGACGCGATCCACTTCTTCCGCCGCGCCCTCGTCCAGCAGAAGATCGAGGAGGCGACCGAGACGATGATCGCCCGTCTGTCGAAGACGCGGACCAACGACGAGTTCCTGAAGCTCATCTCCCGCTGACGACTGGAATTCCCTCTTGCCCCGCCTGCGAAACTGCGGGACAAAGACCGTTCTACCTCACTCGTCCCGACCGCTCCTTCACTCACCTGCCAAACACCACGCATGCATAGTTTCTCTGAGCAATGCCTCGATATGGCCCGCTCGATTCTGGGCCAGAATCTCGATGCCATTCAACCCGACGGCTCCCTTCTCCCTGTCCAAGGAGAGCAGAGCCGACTCGACGAGCCGGGCCACGCCGCTTACGCGCTCGGCGAATACTATCGGGCCACGGGAGAAACCTCGCTGAAGGGCTACGACCTGGTCGACCTCGCCGCCCGCTGCGTCACCGCCCAGATGTTCACGGAGCCCGCCGCCGAGAACGGCCTGGCCTACGCCTCGCTCGGCCTGCTCTGCTTCGGCCCCTCCAAGGAACGCAACCCGGTCTGGGAACGCCTCGTCGAGGAAACGCAGGTCCGCATCGACAAGCAGTTGCTGCACCGCAGCGACTTCGACAACCACTGGCAGGCGTTCAACATCGCCAAGGCCGTGGCCCGGTTCAGCTTCGGTCTCTCCAAGAAGGATGAGACGTCCCGCCTGATCGAGCGACTCGTCGATCGAATCAACCAGACGAGCTCCACCGGCTTCTTCGACGATTCCACCGGCGGCCTCGGCGGAAACTTCAATCTCTACGGGGTGATGACGTTCGTCTTCATCCGTTCGGCCCTCCAACTGCACGCCAACAGCGGCGTCCGGGACCGCAAGCTGCCCACGCTGCGCACCTACGCCGAGAAATACATCCGCATGATGCCCGACCTCGTCCGCGCGGACGGTCTGGGCTGGGCCTTCGGCCGCGCCGCCGGCGCCTACGGTCAGATGCACTGCATCTCGATCATCCTGCAGGGGCTCCGCGACGGTTGGATCCCCGACGATCAGAAGCCGAAGTACCACGATATCCTGCGCCGGCTCTTTTTCTTTTTCTACCAGACGTACCTCGACCAGGAACACGGTTTCGTGGACCTGCGTGACGAGGAGCGCACCGCCTATGCGAACCACACCACGCGCATGGCGAACTTCGACGCCGCGCGCTACCTGTGCCAGTGGTCCCGCCTCGCCAAGGCCGTCCAACTGCCCCCGATCCCACCAAAGCTCGAGGCCCCCAAGACCGCCGGTCGCTTCGTCATCTTCGACAAGTCCAACCGCAAGGAACAGGGCGTGTTTCTCTACCGCGACGCCGCCAGCGGGCTCCACTTTCAGATCCCGCTGGTCTCCTGCGGCAGCGAGCCCGTCGCCGACGGTCTGCCCTTCCCGCATTGCCCGGGCATCTTCGACTGGCCGAACAACGTCTACGCGCCGATCATGCTTCCCGAACTCACGTTCGGCGAGCACGTCACCGTCCCCGCGTTCTACGGCAAGAACTGCGTCACCGGTCTCGGCCTGCGCAACAGCTTCTACTTCCGCTACGAGCAGCCCGAGCTGATCGACACCAAGGAGGAAATGGTCAAGGGGCTGGGCAGCGTGAAGGTTCAGTGGAACTTCGCCGGCAACAAGATCGGCTGCGAATTCGCGTACACGGTCAAGCAGCAGGTCACCCTCGACAAGTTCCGCTACATGCTCGCGATCGCCGCGCCGCACTCGCGCTACCACGTGTCCGGGGCGCTGACGCTGGGACCGCAGGGGCAGCGCTGCGGCGTGAGCAAGAACGACTTCCAGGCCGCCTGGCGCGAGACCGAGGTCGTGACCGCCGATCCCACCTACCGCACGAATTACGGCAAGATCCACTACCTGCAGTACCTCGTCCGCGACCACCCGCTGGTCATGCGACCGGGTCAGGTGTACCGGTTCCACGTCGAGTTCGAGCCGGACATCGCCCACACGGATCAGTAATCCCGCCGGCTCCCCGGCCCGTCCACCGGCGGGTCCCGTTCGACGTGCTGTCCCGACGCATCATCCCCTGCCTTGACGTGACCGCCGGTCGCGTCGTGAAGGGCGTGCGCTTTCAGGAACTGCGCGATGCCGGCGACCCGGTGGAATGCGCCAAGGCGTACGACGCCCAGGGCGCCGACGAATTGGTCTTTCTCGACATCACCGCTTCCAGCGACGGTCGGAAGATCATGCACGACGTCGTCGCCGCCACCGCGGAACAGTGCTTCATGCCGTTGACCGTGGGCGGCGGACTGCGCTCCGTCGAGGACATCGAGGCCATGCTGCGCGCCGGGGCCGACAAGGTCTCGCTCAACACGTCGGCGATCAAGGATCCCGAACTGATCCGCCGCGCCTCCGAGCGCTTCGGCGCCCAGTGCATCGTCGTCGCGATCGACGCCAAGCGCCGCGCCGGCGGTGGCGCCTGGGAA
>CAZEJZ010000461.1:0-3045 GCA_964512415.1 uncultured Opitutaceae bacterium | reverse complement strand
GGATCCAGCCGACGCTTCCGAGCTCCCCGAGACTCAGGCCCAGCTGCTCCTGGAGCAGGGCGGGCTGCCAGAAGATCAGGAAGAACCACAGCGGATCGCTGACCAGACGCGCGAGCAGCACGCCCCGGATCTCGCGCCGCGCCAGCACGCTGCGGTACTGCGGCACCTCGCCCGGGGGCACCGGCAGCGGCGCTCCGCGGTCCGCCCACCACCAGGCAACTGCACACCCGAGGCCGAGGATTCCCGGCAGCAGGAAAGCCCAGCGCCAGCCCAGATGCAGCGCGATCCACGCCGCCAACGGGACCACGAGGATCTGCCCCGCCACGGTGAGCGGCTTGTTGATCGTCGCCGCCGTCCCGCGTCGGTCGGGCGGGAACCACTGGATGATCGCCACCATCACGGACGGAATGATTCCCGCCTCCGCCGCGCCGAGCACCGCCCGCCAGAAGCCCAGCTGCAGGGAATTGCTCGAGATGCCGCTCCCGAGCGTCGCGAGCGACATCGTCCCGAGGAACAACGGCATCATCCGCCGCGTCCCCCAACGATCGATCCACCGCCCCGTCACGAGGTAGAACAGCGTGTACGGAACCATGAACGCCCCCACCATCGCGCCGTAGTCGGCGTCGGTCCACGACCACTCCTGCTGCAGGGTCGTTTTGAGCACCGACAGCGTCTGCCGATCGACGTAGAACAGCATGCCGGCGAGTCCGGCGAGGAGCAGGACGAGCCAGGCGCGGGGAACGATCGGGGTGGCGGACCGCGGGGGCACGAGAGCACCCCGAATGACAGCCGGCGCGGCGAAACGCAATCGCCAGTCGCGCGCCCCTTGGCGCGCCGGCGCGACACGGCGAAGCGCGCGACGCCCGACCGGCGAGCGATCAGAGAGCGTGAAGTGCGCTGCGACTGACGGCGAGGCCCGCCTCGCGCACCGCCTCGCTCACCGTCGGGTGCGCGTGGATCGTGCGCCCGAGGTCCTCGGCGCTGCCGCCGTAGGTCATGTGCGTGACGACCTCGCTGATCAGTTCGCCGGCGTTGGCCGCGAGGATCTGCGCACCCAGGATCCGGTCAGTCTTCGCGTCCGCGATGATCTTCACGAACCCCTCCGCGTTCGCGGCGGACAGCGCCCGGCCGTTCGCCGCGAGATTGAACTTTCCGACATTCACGGCCCGGCCCGACGCCTTCGCGGCATCTTCGCCCATTCCGACGGAAGCGACCTCCGGTGACGTGTAGACTACGGCCGGCACGAGGTCCCAGTCGACGTGTCCGGCACGCTGTGCGATCCACTCCGCCACCGCCACGCCGTCCTCCTCGGCCTTGTGCGCGAGCATCGGGCCCGCGACCACGTCGCCGACCGCCCAGATTCCCGGCACGTTGGTCCGCAGGTGCCCATCGACCCGGATACGGCCACGCTCATCGAGCGCCACGCCGGCGCGGTCGAGGCCCAGCCCCCCGGTGCAGGCGCGGCGACCCACGGCCACGAGCACGCGATCGGCGGGAAACTCCAGCTTCTCGCCGCCGCGCTCGGCGGTCAGGACGCCGTTCGCGAAGCCCGTGACCTTGGCCCCCGTTTCCAACCGCAGGCCCTGCTTCTGCAGGATGCGGGTGAAGGCCCGGACGATGTCGTCGTCGTAGGTCGCGATCACCTTGGGCAAGAATTCCACGACGGTGACCTCGCTCCCGAGGCGCGACCAGACGGAGCCGAGCTCCAAGCCGATCGCGCCGCCGCCGACCACCACGAGGCGCTTCGGCACGGACGGGAAACGGATGGCCTCGTCGCTCGAAACGACGGTTTCGCCGTTGAAGCGCAGGAAGGGCAGCTCGACTGGCACTGAACCGGTGGCGATGACGATGTTCGCCGCCTGCACGCGGGCCGGAGCCCCGCCATCGGCCGGCGTGACCTCGACGGTCCGGCCGTCGATGAATGCGGCGGAGCCGGTGAGGACGGTGATCTTGCGGCCCTTGGCGAGTTGGGCGACGCCGCCGGTCAGCTTGGACACGACGCCGTCCTTCCGCTTGAGCATCGCGGCGAGATCGACCTCGATGTTCCCGAGACGGATCCCGTGCTCGGCCGCGTGCTGGCGCGCGAACACGAGGTGCTCGGTGGAGTGGAGCAGCGCCTTGCTCGGGATGCAGCCGACATTCAGGCAGGTGCCGCCAAGCGTGGCGCGCTTTTCCACCAGCGCGACCCGCAGCCCCAGCTGGGCGGCGCGGAACGCGCACACGTAGCCGCCGGGGCCGGCGCCGATGACGAGGACGTCGAAGGAAGATTCCATGGCAGGAGAGACGGAGACTGCGGACGGGAGTGAGTGCGCAGCGACGGCCGCGCGGGGTGCGATTACAGCGCGAGGAGCAGGCGCGACGGATCCTCGATCGCCTGTTTGACCTTCACGAGGAAGGTGACGGCCTCGCGGCCATCCACGAGGCGGTGGTCGTAGCTCAGCGCGAGGTACATCATCGGACGGATGACCACCTGGCCGGCGACGGCGACCGGCCGCTCGTTGATCGCGTGCAGGCCGAGGATGGCGCTTTGCGGCGAGTTGAGGATCGGCGTGGACAGCATGGAGCCGAAGATCCCGCCATTGGTGATGGTGAAGACCCCGCCCTCGAGATCGGAGAGGGCGATCTTGCCATCGCGGGCCTTCTTGGCGGCCTCGGCGATGGCCTGCTCGATCCCGGCCATGCCCAGCTGATCGGCGTTGCGGATGACGGGAACCATCAAGCCCTTCTCGGTGGAGACGGCGACCCCGATGTCGAAGTAGTGGTTCTGGACGATCTCGTCGCCGGCGAACTGGGCATTGATGGCGGGCACCTCGCGCAGCGCGTGGACGACGGCCTTGGTGAAGAAGGACATGAAGCCCAGCTTCAGACCGTGACGCTTGACGAATTCGTCCTGGTAGCGGGCGCGCAGGGCCATGACGGCGGACATGTCGACCTCGTTGAACGTCGTGAGCATGGCGGCCTCGTGCTGGGCCTGGACCAGTCGCTCGGCGATGCGCTTGCGCAGCGGGGAGAGGCGGCGCCGCGACTGGCGGGCACCCGGGGCCG
>CAZEJZ010000460.1:0-3066 GCA_964512415.1 uncultured Opitutaceae bacterium | reverse complement strand
GACTTCGCGGGCACCCCGCAGGGCCTCTCCTCTCTGGCTCCGCTGGCGGGCCTGCCGAGCCTCACCGTCTTGTCAATCCAAGACGTCGGCCTCACCGATGCGGTCCTTGCCACACTCCCTTCTTTGCCCGGCCTGACCCGCCTTGATGTCCGCTACAACGGGCTGTCGTCGATCCCTGCTGCCGTGGCGCGGTTGCCGCGGCTGGGCACACTTCTCGTACATGGCAATCCGCTGCTCACGGACGATCCACTCACCGGCCTTGCCGCGATCAAGGGCAAGGCGATCGACGTGGACGTCGCCCCGAACCGGCCGGAGACGGCCGAGAGCGTCGCGGACCTCGCGGCCCGGCTCTACTACCTGCCGCTGAAGATGCTCGAATACGTGACCAATACGATCGTCTTCCAGCCCTACGCAGGCGCGATGAAAGGCCCGCTGGCCACCCTGCAAATCAAGGCCGGCAACGACTGGGATACCAACTCGCTGCTGGCCGCGCTCTACGGTGCCGCCGGCGTCGCCACGCGCTACGTCACAGGCGTGGTGGAGGCGACTCCGCAACAACTCGTCGACTACGTGGGCACCCGCGACCTGGTGGCTGCCGCGACGATCCTCCTGAAGGCAGGTCTCCTGCCGAATCAGGGCCGCATCACCCAATTTCGTCACACCTGGCTCGAGGCCGACATGGCCGTGCCCGCCACGGGGCAGCAGTCGTCGGTACCGATCGACGCATCATGGAAGACGCGTGATTTCCGGCCCGGGCTTCCGGGCGTCCTGTCGAGCGTGCCGTTCAGCCCGCTTGAATCCGACTATCTCACAAACCCTGTGTGGCGAACGAAGTCCACCGCCGAATACTACGAGGCGAAAGTGGCGGCGTGGCTCGTGCAGAATCGGCCCGATCTGACGATCGCCGACATCGGCTACGACGGCCCCATCCGGCAGCAGTCGTTCTCGGCGCTGCCAACGCAGTTGCCATACAACGTGGTCAGCCAATTGTCCGTTTCGGCGTCGGCGCGGCCAGCCGACATTCCGCTTGACGCCCGGCATCGCGTCAGCGTGACAGTTGGCCATACCGGGGTTTTGCCGTCTGGTGCCCGGATGATGTCCGGTGACTCGCTGTATTCGCCGAATGGTCAGTTCCGGCTCACCATGCAGCCGCAAGGCAACCTCGTGCTCTACCAGGGCACGACGGCACGGTGGTGGACTCCCGCAAGCACCATGCTTCCCGGAAGCGTGTTCACGGTTCAAGCCGATGGCAACCTTTCGCTGATCAACGGTGTCAGCCTGATGTGGGCCAGCAATACGTTCAACAACCCCAATGCCAGGCTCGTGCTCCAGAACGACGGCAACCTGGTCCTCCTCTCCGCTGCGAACACGACGATCTGGCAGACGGGCACCGCGACGGCCGGGATGGCGGGACTGCCGGCAGCGGCTTTGTTTTCCACGACACTGAACATGGACCAGGTTTCCCTTTCGCGGATCGTCGTGGACCCGGGGCTCAACGCCTCCAATTCATCGGCATCGCCGGCTTTGCTCGTCGACGGTGTTGCCGTCGCCCGCGCGGCGGCGCCCATTGCGGCCGCGACGCAACTCTCCCTCACGATCACCGTTGCCACGCCGGCTGGTGGCACTGGATCCAGCCGTACGTTCGTCCGAGGTGCCGACCGCTACATTGCGATCGGTCTGGACGCCAATCAGTTCTCGGAGTCGCTGCTGGCTGGCAAGCGCGGCATCGCCAACGCGGAGCAGCTGAACCAAGCGAATGGCAGCGCGATCGATCGCGACCGGGCCGTCGGCGGTCTGCTCGATCTCGCCATCGCCCACTATTTCACGCAGGCCAACGCCGACGAGGGCTCGCTTGCCGCCATGACATCAGCCGTGCCTGATCGCACGATGGTTGCCATCGGCATTGCCACCAGCGCTGCCGCGCTTTCGTCCACTGCGGTCCCCGGAATCCAGTTTCCATATCTTCCTGCCGACATGGGGATCGACGTACCGGCCAACGTGGTGGGTGGGTTTCCGATCGACGCGAGCACGACCGCAATCGATCTCAACCGCGACCTGCTGATGGGCTACACGAACTCATCTCTCGAGGGACTCGTGCTCGAGGAGCTGACGAACTTCGAGAGCGTGTCGACGATGAAGGCCTTCCAGCTTGCCGCGGCGTCGCCGGGCGGCCTGTCGAACCTCGTCGAGATTCGTGCCGACAATGTGGCCAGCATCGCCACGCTGCTGCCGGGCGTGCGGGCGGAGATTCGCGCCGCCATCGCTGCCACCGTGACCAACGGCCTGTCGGGGGTCGCCGACTACGCCGGGGTGAGATTCAAGGCGCTCGTGCCCAAGACCGAGCTCGCGGTCGGCAGCGGCACCGACACGACGAAGCAGTGGAAAGGCGTCGGCTACACGCTCACGTGCGTGACGAGTGATCCGGCCAAGAAGTTTCTCGATGGCAAGACCGTCGGCTTCATCATCCACGGCGCGGTGGGCTCGGGCCCGATCGTGTCCTACGGCGGAGCTCTGTCGCGGGTCCTCACCGCGGTGGTGCAAATCAACAATACTGCCGCAACGTACAATGAGGGTCTCGGCGCGGGAGATCCCGTCAACATGGCGACGGGCGGCGTGTACCACGAGGAAACCGACGTCGAGATCCCGAACCTCGGCACGCCGCTCGCTTTTCGGCGACGCTACGACTCGATCCACACGGTTTCGGGGCTGGCCGGAGCGCCCGCGGCGTGGTCCGACCGCGGCATGGGCGAGGGCTGGTCGTTCACGTATTCCGATCGGCTGGAGTTCAACGTCGATGGAACCAATACCGTCACCTGGTTCACCGACACCGGAGCACGGCTCGTCTTCACGCTCGGTCCCGAAGGCTATGTGAGTCCGGCCGGCGTGTTCGGCGCGCTCGCGGGAACGGCGGCGACCGGCTTCACCTGGAAAGACTTCGACGGCAATACGACGTCGTTCGGGGCGGCGGTCGGTGGCTTTTGTCCGCTCGTGTCAAAGAGTGACCGGTTTGGGAACGGCCTGCGCATCGAGTATGTCGCCGGCACCGGCCGGCTTGCCAGGGTCTTC
>CAZEJZ010000459.1:0-3068 GCA_964512415.1 uncultured Opitutaceae bacterium | reverse complement strand
CGCCGGAGGGCATGCAAGACGAGCAGCGCAATCACGATGCCACCGACCAGCACGCGCGCCTGGTGGTTGTCGATCCGGTCCATCGCCAGGTACCCCGCCACCACGCCAACGCCGGCCCACGGGAACAGCCCCCAGAGTTGCGACCACACCGCATGGCGGCGATACACCGCCACCGCCACCACGTCGCCGAGAATCAGCAGGGGCAGCACCAGCCCGGTCGCCTCCTTGGTCGGCAGCACGTTCGCAAAGATCGCGATGAACAGGGTCCCAAGGCCGGAGAGCCCCGTCTTCGCCATGCCCACCATGACGGCGCCCGCCACCAACAGCATCCATTGCCAGGGTTCGAGGATCATGAGGAGGCCCTTCCTTCCGCCGCCAGCGGGTGAAAGCGTCCCGCCTCCACCTCGGTGATCCGCCACGCGCGCGGCTCATCCGTCGGCAGCGAGGTGCCGGTCGCAATCACCTGCCACTCGGGCGCCAGCGCCGCCCAAAAGCGTTCGCGACGTCCGGGATCAAGCTCACCGAGCACGTCGTCCGCGAGGATCAGCGGCGCGACGCCGAGGTGCTCCTGGAACCAATGCGCCTGCGCCACGCGGAGCGCGAGGACAAGGCTGCGTTGCTGGCCCTCCGATCCGACGTCCACCGCCGGCCGTCCGTCCAACGTAAACTCGACGTCATCCCGATGCGGTCCGGTCATCGTGGTGCGCATCTGCAGGTCGCGGGCCCGAGCCGACTCCCAGCGCGCCAGCCAGTCGGATGCCTCGGCCCCCGGCAGCCCGCCGGGCGGCTCCGAAGGCATCGTCGCCACCGCCGCACTCCCCGCTCCGCCCGCCTTGGCGGCAACCGCCATGCTCTTCGCGCCGTTCGCCGCATAGGCGAAGCCGGCCGATTCCGGAGACGTCGCCCCCATGGCGAGCCGCGCATAGGCCCGGCCCAACTGTAACGCAAGGCGCTCCAGCCCCGCCGCCCGCGCCGCGACGAGCGCCGCGGCCGCCGCCGCCATCGGGCGTTCAAACGCGGCGAGCTCCGTCACGCCCGCTCCGCGGCGAAGCAGCGCATTCCGCTCCGCCAACGCCCGGTGATACGCCTGCAGGACGCGCAGGTAGCCCCGGTCCGTCGCTGCCAGCGTCAGGTCCAACCATCGCCGCCGCAGGCCGGGCGCCCCGCGCACGAGTTGCTGGTCCTGCGACGACAGCACGACCGTTGGAAACTGGCCCAGATAGTCCGCCAAACGCGTGACCGCCACGCCATCCACCACGACTTCCTTACCGCCGGGACGGAGGCGCACCTCCACCCGTGTCGCGCCGCTGCGCTCGTGCTCCACCTCGCACGCCACCGCCGCCTCGGCCTGGCCGTGCGCGATCAGGACGCGCGCATCGCTGGTGCGAAATGATCGCAACGCCGTCAGCAGTCCCACCGCTTCGAGGAGGTTCGACTTTCCCTGCCCGTTCGCCCCCACGAGGAAATGACGCGCGCCGCCAAACTCCACCTTCGCCGCGGCGAGGTTTCGGAAGTGCTGGAGGGTGACTCGCTGCAGGCGCATGCGGGAAGCGAGCATTACGCACGCTCGCCGCGAAAAATCCGAGCCCGAACTCCGCGCCACCCGGCACGCTGCCCGCGAGGAGGCCGCCGCCCCCAACGCCCGACGCCGGGAACGCCGCGCCCCACGCCCAACCCCACGATCCGCAGCACTCCTCGCCGCCTCAAGGGTCGCCTCCCCACGCCCACCCCGCGCTCCGGCCGCCGCGGGAGCGGAGGCTTGCATCCCCACCGCCGCCTCCGGCACGCTCTGACCGCCATGTCGCTCGATGTCTCGCTCGCGCAGACCGTCCGCACGTTCCAATCGCTCACGCAAATCTCCGACGAGATCGAGCGCGCCTCGGAGTTGATCCTCACGACGCTGCGCCAGGGCAACCGTTTGCTCATTTGCGGCAACGGCGGGAGCGCCGCCGAGGCGCAGCACTTCGCGACGGAGCTGGTCGGCCGCTACCTCCGCAACCGCCCTTCCCTGCCCGCCCTCGCCCTCTCCGCCGATGGCTCCCTGCTGTCGTGCATCGGCAACGACTTTGGGTTCGACCAGGTCTTCTCGCGCCAGATCTCCGGCCTCGCCCGCCCGGGCGATCTCGTGATCGTCCTCTCTTCCAGCGGCAACTCGACCAACATCATCGCCGCTCTCGAGGAAGCCGCCCGACTCGGCCTGAACAGCATTTCGCTCCTCGGTCGCTCCGGCGGCCACGCCCGCGGCCGGGCCTCGGTCGACGTGATCGTTCCCGGCGACTCCGGCCGCGCCGCCCAGGAGGCTCACTTGTTCCTGATCCACCACTTCTGCGACGCGATCGAAGCCGCTTTCCCGGCCCACGCGTGATCCCGCCCCGCGCATGAGTGCCGTCGCCCCCCGCTGGCTACTCTCGCACGCACGGGGCTACGTGGAGCTGGGGATGTTCGACGCCGCCGCCCGCGAACTGGCCGCCCTGCCCGCCTCCGTCGCCGCGGGCGAGGAGGGACTCGGCCTGCTCGCCACCGTCCACCAGGAGCGCCGCGAATGGCCGGCCCTCGCCCGCGTATCGGAAAAGCTGGTACAACTGCGCCCCGACTCCCCCGCGGCATGGGTCACGTGGGCCTACGCCGTCCGCCGCGCCACCAGCCTCGCCGAGGCCGAACGCATCCTCGTCGCGGCCCGCGAGCACCATCCCCGCAATCCGACGGTGCTGTTCAACCTCGGCTGCTACGCCTGCCAACGCGGCGATCTCGCCCTCGCCCGACGGCTGGTCGAGGCCGCTGCCGCGATCGACGAGGCCTACCGCGCCCTCGCGGCCACCGACGACGACCTCGAACCGCTGCGCCGCTCGCCGCCGCCTCCGGCGGGGACGTGACGGCCCGGACGCTGTCCGCCGTCGCGCCGTTCCTCGCCTGCTCCCGCTCACTTCAAGCAACGCGGGGTCTTTACCAATTAATGCGGAGGCAAGCGTCTCCGCTTCTGGCATGCTGTTCACCGTCGAAGGTCGCTTGTGGACCCGCGACATCTCACCCCCGGTAGCCATGATCCCGCCTCCGTCCCCCGCCTCACA
>CAZEJZ010000458.1:0-3072 GCA_964512415.1 uncultured Opitutaceae bacterium | reverse complement strand
ACTTCATGGCGGCCTCGACGTTCGTGGTCACCGGCGTAGGCTGGTGGGTCTCGGACCGCGTCGTCGAGCCGCGGCTCGGCCGCTACGAGGGCTCGAGCCCGCGCGAACCGCTGACGCCGCTGAGCGCGGCGGAGCGACGCGGCTTGATCGCGGCGACGGTGGCCTCGCTCGCGTTCGCGGCGATCACCGTCTGGGGCTGCCTGCCGGTGGGCGGCGCGGGGCAGGGCTTCCTGCGGGACGTGGGCAACCCCAACGATTTCTTCCAGAGCATCTTCATCCGCGGCCTGACCGCGTTCATCTTCCTCGCCGGCCTCGTGTCCGGCCTAGCCTACGGCCTCGCCGCCGGCACTGTGCGCAGCGATCACGACGTCGCAAAGGGCATGAACACCGCAATGAGCACGATGGGGTCATACCTCGTGATGTCGTTCTTCGCGGCCCAATTCATCGCGTTCTTCAACTGGACCAATCTCGGCACCATCATCGCGGTCGAGGGTGCCGATCTCATCCGCAGCCTCGGGCTGAAGGATCAGCCGATTCTCCTGATGGTCGCGCTCGTTCTGTTCACCGGCACGGTGAATCTGCTGATCGCCAGCGCCTCGGCCAAGTGGGCCCTGCTCGCGCCGATCTTCGTCCCGATGTTCGTGCTCCTCGGCTACAGCCCGGAACTCACCCAAGCCGCTTTCCGCGTCGGTGACAGTGTCACCAATATCATCACGCCCTTGATGAGCATGTTCCCGCTCGCCCTCACCTTCGCGCAGCGCCACGTACCCTCCGCCGGCATCGGCACGATGATCGCGACCATGCTCCCGTACTCCGTGGCGTTCCTGGTCGTCTGGCTCGCCCTGCTCATCCTCTGGATCACGCTCGGCTGGCCCCTCGGCCCCGACGCACTGCTGACACTCGCTCCCGCCCGCTGATGCGGTGACGGGATACGGCGCCGGCGGAGTCTGGCGTCGCTCGGTCTTCCGGACGCTCGCTCCCGCGCGCTGACACGGTAACGGCACATTCCGCCGCAGCTGTTGCGGCACCGTGACGCACCCGCCCCGGGCGCGTCACATCACCCAGGCAAGGTCCTCGGCCTCCTTCCGATGACCTACCGCTCCGCGCCACCGCGCACTCCTGACCTGCCCCGCCGCCTCGTCGGCCCCGGCTCCCTCGCCCTCGCCTTGCTCGCCGCCCCGCTGCTGTCAGCGGTGGCGCAAGTGGCTCCCGCGCAACGCACGAATCCGTCGACCACGGCCCCTGCGGCGGCTCCGGCGAAGGACGAGGCCATCTCGCTCCAGCGTTTCGTCGTCACGGGCTCGAACATCGAGCGGCTCGACCTCGAGAAGGTCGTCCCAGTCTCGATCGTGGACCAAGACGCCATCACCGCCCGCGGCGCCGTGCTGCCGGCGGACCTGCTGACCTCGCTTCCCTCCGTCGTGAACCTGCCGGAGAACGAAACGCGCCTCGGCTCGTCCGGCGCGCGCGGCGACAACGCCAACATCAACCTGCGCAACATGGGCGCCACCGCCACGCTCATTCTCGTGAACGGCCGCCGCATGGCCGTGAATCCGATGACCGCCGGGCTGTCGCAGGCGGTGAACGTGAATCAGCTGCCGACGCGCGGAATCGAGCGGATCGAGGTGCTGCGCGATGGCGCGTCGTCCATCTACGGATCCGACGCGGTCGGCGGCGTGATCAACTACGTCCTGCGTCGGCAGTTCGATGGCAGCGAAGCGTCGCTGCGGATCGGCGCTCCGGAACACGGCGGCGGCGAGAGCGTGCAGGGTTCCTACACGTTCGGGACCAGCCTCGACGGCGGACGCGGACGCCTCTTCGGCACGATCGAGGCGCTGTACCGCGACGCGCTGTTCCTCACCGAACGCGACTTCAGCCGCTTCGCCGACAGTTCTTCGCGCGCCGAGCCGCCCTTCAACGTCGCCGGCGGACCGTTCGACGCCCGCTCCGCCCGCGGCTACTGGCCGACCTTCCGCATCGGCACCGGCACCGCCGCCAATTACTTCCGCCCCATCAACGGCACGCCCGCCCTGACGTCCGTTGCCCCGACGCGCACCGCGAATCCGGAGTTCTTCCTCGATCTCAACCAGTTCGGCATGGCCGCTCCGCGCACGCGCCGCAGCAACGCCTTCGTCTCCGGGGAATTCGACGTCAACGAGCGAATCACCGCTTTCGCCGATGTGTCGTACTACACGGCGCTGTCGACGATGCGGCGCCAGCCGCTGGCGCTGAACGCGCCGACGTCCGACCAGCTCATGGTCATGGCCATCGACAATCCGTACAATCCGTACGGCTCCCGCTTCTACTCCGCCACCGGCACCCCGAACAGCGACGGCACCCCGCGCCTCACCGGCGCGCCGCGGACGATCAGCTTCACCGCCATGACCCTCGCCGGGCTCGCCGCCGAGTCCGTCGACACGCGCGCAGACGTCATCCGCCTCGCCGCCGGTCTCAAGGGACGCCTCGGGGGTTCGTGGACGTGGGAGAGTTCGGCCTTCTACAATCGCGTCAAGGGTTCCGATGAGGCCTTCCCCGACGTGCGCGAAAGCCGGCTGCAGCAGGTCCTCCAGCGCACCGACGCCAACGCCTACAATCCGTTCGACTACACGTTCAAGGTGGATAACAACGCCGTCGTCGCCGATCGTCCGTACTCCAACCCGCAGGCGGTCGTCGACGCCTTCTCCGAGGTCTACGTGCGTAACGCCACCAGCTCCATCACGAGCGGCGATGTCCGCACCGCCGGCACGCTGGTCGACGCATGGGCCGGTGCGATCCGCACCGCCGCCGGTGCCGAATACCGCCGCGAGACGCTCGACGATCTGCGTCCTCCGTTCAGCGGCGAAAATCCCGCCGGCTCCGGTCTCGATCCGCTCAACAACGACTGCCTGCTCCACCCGCCGCGGCCCGATGTCATCGGCCAGCGCCGCATCTCCAGCGTGTACGCCGAGGTGGTGGTGCCGCTCATCGCTCCGAACCAGTCCCTGCCGCTGCTCCACTCCGTCGAGCTCACCGCTTCCGGCCGCTACGAGCGCTACAGCGACTTCGGTGACACCACCAAGCCGAAGGTCGGCC
>CAZEJZ010000457.1:0-3087 GCA_964512415.1 uncultured Opitutaceae bacterium | reverse complement strand
TGCCCCGCGTTCATTGACGCGATGCAGACCGATGCCGACCTCATCATCCTCGGTGGCGGATGCGCCGGCCTGAGTCTGGCCATGCGCCTGGCCGCGCGGGGGGCGGACTGCCCGCGGGTTGCGATCGTGGAGCAGAGGGAAGTCTACGCGCACGACCGGTCGTGGAGCTACTGGCGCACGCCGGGTGCCCGGCTCACGCATCTGGCTCGCCGGGAGTGGCCGGCGGTTCGCGTGAGTGCCGGCGGGCGGAGTGTGTCGGTCGACTGCCGTGCGATGCCCTATCAGACGATTGATTCGGGTGACTTCTACGCGGAGGCGTGGGGCCTGATCCGGCGGAATCCCCGCATCACCTCATTTCTCGGAGAATCCGTCGCGGAGCCCCCGACTCGCGTTGCGGGCGGATGGCGGGTGGAGACGTCGCGGCGTGCGTTGCGGGGTGGAGGGGTGATCGACACCCGTCCGCCGCTTGAAGGCTCGGGACCTCGCCCGCAGCTTTGGCAGTCCTTCAGCGGTGTGGAGGTGGAGTGCGCGGAAGGCGCCTTCGCCGACGATCACGTCACGCTGATGGACTTCGAGCCGGATGTCCGGGGGAGCATTTGTTTCCGCTATGTCCTCCCTTACAGCGCAACCCGGGCGTTGGTGGAGGCGACGGTCTTCTCACCGGAGCGGCGGACGGCGTCGGAACTGGCGCCCGAGCTGGCGCGTTTCGTGGCGCGGACGACGGCGGGTCGAGCGACCCGGCTGATTCATCAGGAGTACCATGCGATTCCGATGGGAACGAGCGAGCCGCCGACCGGCTCGCTGGACGGCTACGTGCGCGTCGGACTCCACTCCGGAGCGGCGCGGGCGGCGACGGGGTACGCCTTCCAGCGGATCCAGCGCTGGGCGGACGTCGCGGCGGAGTGCGCGGCCCGGGGGAGAACGCTCGAGCCGTTGCGCCCGGATCCGTGGATCACCCGGCGCATGGATTCGCTCTTCCTTGATGTCCTGTGCCGTCGGCCCGAGCGCGCCCCCGGCCTGTTTCTGAGCCTCTTTGCGCGCCCGGATCCCGGGCCGGTCCTGCGGTTTCTCAGTGACGAGGCGAGGCCGATGGACTACCTGAATGTCATGCGCTCGCTTCCGGCCGGCCTGTTCCTGCGCGAGGCGTTGCGAAGAGCTCACTCATGACGCTGACCCGACTCCAAGGACTGGCTTTCTCCGCGCTGGCGGTTCTCGGTGCGGTTGCGACACGGTTCCTGCCGGCCTTGGAGCGGTCGACCGAGGTTCTTCTCGTCGGCTGTGCGATCGTGGTCCTCGGTGTTCCCCATGGGGCCTTGGATACGATTTTCGCGCGGGAGTTGTACGGCGTGCGGACGTGGGGGGCGTGGCTGCGCTTCGGCGTGGTGTACCTCGTGCTCGCGGGTGCGGTGGTCGGACTTTGGTTCGTCTTCCCGATGCTCTTCCTCATCGGCTTCCTCGTGATTTCCATCGTGCACTTCTCGGGCGATCCCGAAGGCCAGGTACCGTGGCCGGTGCGTCTCGTGCAGGGAGGGGCGATCATCTTCCTGCCCCTGCTGGACCACGCGGATGAGGTGGAGCACCTGTTTGGTCTCCTTGTCGGCGACGGAGCGGCGGGGTTGCTGACCCCATGGCTTGCCTACGCCGCCGGACCGTGGGCGATTGGGCTGAGTGCGGCGGTGCTCTTCCTTGCGTGGCGTCGTTCCTGGGGGGTGGTGGAACTGGGCAGCCTCGGATTGCTGGCGTGGCTGGCGCCCCCCTTGATCTCCTTCGCGATCTTCTTCTGCACGATGCACAGCGCGCGGCACATGATCCGGTCGGCGCGGTTCTCCCGGCAGTCGTCGGTCCGACTTCTCCTCGCTGCGATGTTCGTGCCCCTGATCCTCGTTGCGGTCGCCTCCGTTGTGGCGTGGTACCTCCTACGGGACCAGCCGGTGGACCGCCGCGTGGTGCAGATTGTGTTTGTCGGCTTGGCTGCGCTGACGGTTCCGCACATGGCGCTGGTCGAGCGCGTACGCCTCCGCGGGTGGGTGTCCGGGGCGGACCGCGAAGAGCCCGCGCGCGCCGGCGGACGGGCGGACGGGGAAGGTCCCTCGGGAAATCCTACTTGAGGATCATTTCCTTCACGGTCTTGCCGGCCGGGATCATCGGCAGCACGTGTTCCGTGTAGGGGACGATGATGTCGAGGACGTACGGGCCGTCGTGGTCGAGCATCTCCTGGATCGCCTCGCGCAAGTCGCTCTTCCGGATCACGCGGCGGCCCTTGACGCCGAAGCCCTCGGCGATCTTCACGAAGTCGGGGTAGAGACCGCTGGGGTTGTCCGGGCTGCCGACGTTCGACTGGTCGCCGAGGATGGTGTTGCCGCGCACGCTGCCGTAGAAGCGATCTTCCCACTGCACCACCATGCCGAGGTGCTGGTTGTTCAGGATCATCGCCTTGGCGGCGATCTTCTCGATCTTCGCGGTGGCCAGTTCCTGGATGTTCATGACGAACGATCCATCGCCGTCGATGTCGATGACCTGCTTGTCCGGGCAGGCGACCTTGGCGCCCATGGCGGCGGGGTAGCCGTAGCCCATGGCCCCGAGGCCGAGCGAGCTGATGTAGCGGCGGGGCTCGTCGAAGCGATAGAACTGCGCGGCCCACATCTGGTGCTGGCCGACGCCGGTGGTGATGATCGCGTCGCCCTTGGTCAGCTCGTAAAGGGTGGCGACGGCTTCCTGCGGGAGGATGTGGTTGCTCTTGCCGAAGCCGGCGGAGCTGTCGAACGGATGGTCGCGCTTCCAAGTCGCGATCTGATCGTGCCACGCCTGATTGTCCGGCGGGGTGAACTTCGCGGCCTGGGCGAGTTCCACGAGCCGGCCGAGCGCGTACTTCACGTCGCTGACGATCGGCAGGAGGACGCGCTTGTTCTTGTTGTGCTCGGAGGCGTCGATGTCGAGGTGGACGATCTTCGCGCTGGTGGCGAACTTGTTCACGTCGCCGGTGATGCGGTCGTCGAAGCGAGCGCCGAAGCACAGGAGCAGGTCGGATTGGTCGACGGCCCAGTTGCCGTAGGCGGCGCCGTGCATGCCGAACCACTGCATCGAAAG
>CAZEJZ010000456.1:0-3097 GCA_964512415.1 uncultured Opitutaceae bacterium | reverse complement strand
CTCGAGTTCCCCGGAGGACGTCGTGAAGCCCATCCGTCTCGTCGTGCAGGTCCTCATACCTACCCGGGGTGGACCTCGACTACGTCGAGTCCGAGACCCGCGGTCCGCGCCTCGGCGGCATGGACGCGCAGTACGTCGGCGTCTCCTTCGACGGCGTGAAGCTGGCCAGCGCCGATGCCAACCGCACCGGCACGCTCGGCCGCGCGACCAGCTTCGAGGCCTTCTCGATCAGCAGCATCGAGGCGATCGAGATCAACTTGACGGCCAGCTCCGACCAGGACGCCGATGCGCCGGCCGGCACCATCGACATGAAGACCCGTCGCGCGTTCGAGCGCAAGGGCCGCCGCATCGCCTACAACTTCAGCGTCAACATGAACTCCGAGGAGTTCCACCTCAAGAAGACCCCCGGTCCCGGCGGCCGCGACGAGTACAAGGCACGGCCCAACTACAGCCTCGAGTACTCCGACGTGTTCTTCAACCAGCGCCTCGGCATCGTCGCCAGCTTCAACCGCGTCGATTCGTACACCGAGCAGTACCGGCACAACCTGACTTTCAACCGCACGCCGACCGCGACGGACACGCGGCCGATGGTCATCACCCAGCTGAACTTCAAGGACGGCAACAAGAACATCGCGAAGGACACCTACACGCTGACGGCGGACTTCAAGGCCACGCCGCATCTGGTGCTGTCCAACACGCTGATCTACAACTTTGCCCTTGGCCAGTTCTTCAACCGCAACCTGACCTTCGACGCCGCGACGAACAACACGGCCGCGAACACCGGTCGCCAGTTCTCCGTCGGTGACCTGCTCCAGGTGCGGACCAACGGCCTCGCCGCGAACACCTCGCGCAACGCCACGATCAGCAACGGCGACGCCAGCAAGCAGACGCACACGATCACGGTCGCGCCGCGCTTCGAGTACAAGCGCGACGCGTGGACCGTCGACGGCGCGATCACCTACTCCCGTTCTTTCAACAACTACGAGGCCCTTGAGCAGGGCCACGTCCGCTCGGCCAACGTGAACAGCATCCGCAGCGACTGGGTCGCCACGCGCTCCAGCCTGCAGTCCCATGAGTGGACGGTGCAGCAGCTCAACGGACCGGACTGGTTCGACCTCGCGAACTACACCAATCCGCGCATCACGAACGAGGGCCGCTATGCGCGCACCGAGATCTACAGCGCGATGCTCAACGCGAAGTGGGTGCTTCCGATCTCGGTGCCGACCACCCTGAAGGTCGGCGCGAAGTGGACGGAGGAGGGCCGCAAGAACGGCAACGAGACCTCCTACTACACTTGGCAGTACATCGGCCCGGGCGGCGGCACCACCGGGACCTGGGCCGCCTATCCCAACCGAAACCTGTTTTCCACGGGTTCAACCAACATCATCACGACGAAGAACGCGGCGGGGGAGATCAAGACGATGCCGATGATCGACCCGAATGCGATCGCCGACCTCTTCCGCAGCAACCCGGAGTACTTCGTCAACAACGCTACGCCGGACAACTACTACAACGCGTTCATCGCGCCCAAGCGCGACATCATCCAGACCGTGAACGCCGGTTACGGCATGGCCGACTTCCGGCCGTTGCCGCGGCTGCAGATCCGCGCCGGCGTCCGCTGGGAGGGCACCCAGAACGATGCGCGGGAGTACGACCCGGTGCAGAAGACCGCGATGATCGCCGCCGGGTACACGCTCAACACGGCGGGCCGTGCCGCCACCATCCCCGGCCTCCAGTACCAGTACTTCAGCAAGCCGCGGGTCACCCGCACGAAGAAGTACGACAACCTCTTCCCGATGGTCGCCTTGAAGTACGACCTGCGCGAGAACCTCCAGCTCCACGTCAGCGCGAACAAGGCCATCTCCCGCCCGCCGATCGACGAGCTCACGGGTGCGTGGATCATCAACGACGATGCGTTGCTGATCACCTCGCCGAACCCCAACCTTCTGCCCGAATACTCCAAGAACTACGTCGCCCGTCTTGCCTACTACTTCGAGCCGGCCGGACAACTGACCGTCACGGTGCGTCAGAACGACATCGAGAATCTCCGGTCAACCCGGCGCGGCACGTCCGATGAGTTCGGTCTGGGCGACGATCCCGTGTATTCCAGCTACGAGTTCGTGGCGCCGTTCAACGTGCCAAGCCCGGTCCGCTTCCGCGGACTCGAGATCGGCTATTCGCAGTCGCTCTCCTTCCTCCCTGACCCGTTCCGCGGCTTCACTGTCAATTCGTCCTACTCGCGCACCTACGCCGACCAGCGCCGGGAACGCATCGCTCCGCACCGCGTGACGATGAGCCTGGGCTACCGCTACAAGCGGTTCTCGACGCGCCTCGGCGTGATCTGGCATGCCGACACGCCCTGGGACACGGTGTACGGGCGTTACAAGCTGCACACGACGAAGTACGACTTGGGCGGGGAATACCGCATCAACTCCCGGGTTTCCCTGTTTTTCCAGGGTCGTAACATCTTCAACGACTCGCAGCGCTGGTACGAGAGCCCATTGGTCGAGGGCGAGGCCGGTGCGCTGCGCATCCTCGAGAACTACGGCGCGAACTGGAATTTCGGCGTCAAGGGCATGTTCTAGGCGTCCGGGCACGTCACCGGCCGGTCACGTTGTGCGCCGGCCGGTGACTCCGCGCTTGCCAAGGAATTTGCGTCGGGGTCAGGGTGTCGGCCCGTTTTTCGCATGGCCGGCCGTCTCACCGCCCTCCTCGATCCGTCCCGCATCCTCCTGCACGTGCAGGCGGCCAAGCGCACCGTGGCCATCCACGAAGTGGCCCGCGCGCTGGAGGGGCATCCGGACGTGGGTAATTTCCAAGGGTTCTACCAGGAATTGCTCGCGCGGGAACGACTGGATACGACCTGCCTTGGAAACCAGGTCGCCCTGCCGCATGCCCGGACCGAGCATGTCCACTCGATCGTCCTCGCGGTCGGTCGCAGCGACCAAGGCATCCTCTTCGAGAACTGCAACCAGACGGTCCGCCTGCTTTTCGTGCTTGGCACCCCGAAGTCCAACCCAGGTGACTACCTGCAGGTGGTCAGCGCGCTTTGCCGCCTGCTCAAGGAGGCCTCCACGCGCGAGGCGCACCGGCTCGG
>CAZEJZ010000455.1:0-3099 GCA_964512415.1 uncultured Opitutaceae bacterium | reverse complement strand
CCGCGTCTCGCGCGCGGCGCCGGGACGCGGGATCGGGCAAGCCGGGGCTTGCCTCCGCCCTACTGGCGTGCGGCGATCAGCGCGTCGCTTCGACCTCATGGCTCATCCCTCTGCTCCCTCCCGCCGGACCTTCCTTCGCACCCTTGGTGCCGCGTCGCTGGTGGCGCCCGCCTTCGTGCGGAACCTGCGCTCCGCGCCGCCCAGCGGCACGCTGCGTCACGCCAGCTTCGGCGCGGCGGGCATGGCGTGGGCGGACATCCAGTCCATCTGCAGCAACCCCTTCGTGAAGCTGGTCGCCGTGGCGGAAGTAGACCTCAACCGCGTCGCCGAGTTGAAGGCCTGGCATCCGGACGTCCGCATCTATCAGGACTGGCGTCAGTTGCTCGACCGCGAGCAAGGCGAGATCGATTCGGTGAACGTCTCCACGCCGGACCACCTTCACGCACCGATCGCGCTGCGCGCGATGCAACTTGGCAAGCACGTCTACTGCCAGAAGCCGCTCGCGCACAACGTGCATGAGACCCGGGTGTTGACCGAGATCGCGCGCCAGAAGCGGTTGGTGACGCAGATGGGCATCCAGATTCACTCGCACAAGGCGTACCGCCAGGCGGTCGCAATCGTGCAATCGGGCGTGATCGGCAAAGTCCGGGAAGTCCACACCTGGAGCAACAAGAAGTGGGGAGATGCCGGCCCGCCGACGGTCACGGGTGAGGCGGTCCCGGCCGGCTTCGACTGGGATCTTTGGCTCGGCGGGGCGGCCCTGCGGCCGTACGTCGGCAGCGGCTACTACCACCCCGGCAACTGGCGGAAGCGGCTCGACTTCGGCACGGGCACGTTCGGTGACATGGGATGCCACATCTTTGATCCCGTCTTCGAGGCGCTGGCCCTGACGGCCCCGATCAGCATCCGCTCGGAGGGCCCGGTGCCGGACGCCTGGAACTGGGCGGTGAATGCGCGCATCCAGTACGTCTTCCCCGGCACCGCGTTCACCGCGGAAAAGACGGTTCCCGTGACGTGGTATGACGGCGACGCGCGTCCGCCGGCGGACGTGCTCGCGCTGGTCAAGCCCGCCGCGCCCGCGCCGAACGGCAACCACGGTGCCAAGGTCCGCGACCTGATGGAACAGGGCTCGATCATCATCGGCACTGCGGGCGTTTTGCATGTCCCGCACGTCGACACGCCCCGGCTCTATCCCACGGAGACGTTCAAGGACTTCAAGATGCCGACGGTGAAGGACGCTCACCACTGGACCCAGTGGGCGGAGGCCTGCCGCACCGGCGCGGTGCCCTCGGCATCGTTCGACTACTCCGGCCCGCTCACCGAGGCGGTCCTGCTCGGAAGCGTGGCGGTGCGCTTTCCGCAGACCACGCTGGCGTGGGATTCGGCGCGACTGACCTTCACGAACCTCCCGGAGGCGAACGGGTACCTGCGGCGCGAGTATCGGAAAGGCTGGGAATTCGCCGTCTAGCGCCGCGCCCGCCTTGCCGCCGTCGCTGCCCTGACGAGCACCGGAGCCGACGGTTGATCGATCGGACGCTCCGCATGACCCCGGCTGTCTCCCTCCCGCATTTCCAAACTTCTCCCAGCATCCCTTACCTTGTCCATGCAACGACTCATGTCCCGCGTCGGGATCGCCGTGTTCGCGGTGGCCGCCTTGCTGTCATCGCTGCGCGCCGAAGCGCCGGTGCTGAAGATTCTTGTCGTCGGCGACGCCGGCCCGCTTGAGCCCGCCGCGCGCGTGCGACTCGTCGCACCCGCCCTGATCGACCGGGGCATCCACCCTGTCTACACCGAGAGCCTCTCACCCCTGACTCCGGAGAATCTCCGCCGCTACGCCGCAGTGCTCGTCTACGCGAGCCGCAACGATCTCTCGCCGGCGCAGGGCGACGCGCTGCGGGCGTACGTTGACGGAGGAGGAGGGCTGCTCGTGATCAATCGAGGCGCGTCGGCCTTCGGCAGCTCGGAGGCATACGTCCGGATGATCGGCGCACGCCTGCAGAGCGGGCCGGCGACTCCTGTCGCCACGGAACTCACGGCCAAGGATCATCCGCTGACGCGCGGTTTCACGGCCCTGTCAGCGCCGGATGAAGGAGGCGTCCTTGAGACGGTCAACGACCCCGATCGGACCGTGCTAGAGACCCGGAGTGGCGCCCCTTGGACGTGGGTCCGCCATCAAGGCCGAGGGCGGGTCTTCTACACCGCGTGGGGCCGCGAAGCCGCCACGTGGAGCCTGCCCGGCTTCCACGACCTGATCGAGCGCGCGGTGCGCTACGTCGCCGGCCAGGATGATCCGGCGGATCCTCGGCATCGTCCAACCATCGCCCGACTGGAGCGGGTCCCGCAGACCGGCATTCCGTACTACTCGCCCGGTCAACGCACATCGGGGGAAGGACAGTGGCCCCTCATCCAGAAGCCCCTCACCCCGGAAGCGTCGATGCAACGCCTCGTCGTCCCCGGAGGCTTCGCGGTCGAATTGGTCGCCGCCGACCCCGAGATCCGGAAGCCGATCGCGATGGCCTGGGACGAGCGCGGCCGCCTCTGGCTCGCGGAGACCCTCGACTACCCGAACGTCCTCCGCGACCCCGGTGCGCCCGGGCGGGACCGCATCCTGATCTGCGACGACCGCGACGGTGATGGGAGGATGGATACGTTCACAGTCTTCGCCGATGGACTGAACATTCCCACCGGATTCACCTTCTCCCGGGGAGGCGTGGTCGTGGTGCAGGCGCCGCACACCCTCTTTCTGCGGGATAACGACGGCGACGACCGCGCGGACGAGCGCGAGATCCTCTTCACCGGCTGGGGTCGCTACGACACGCACGCCGGGCCGAGCAACCTCGTCTCGGGTCCCGACAACTGGATCTGGGGCACGCTTGGGTACTCCGGCTTCACCGGCAGCGTGGGGGGCGAAGCCCACAACGTGCGCCAAGGCTTCGTTCGCTTCCGGCCCGACGGCACGCGCTTCGAATTCCTGCGGGCGACGAACAACAACACCTGGGGCCTCGGCTTCCGCGAGGACGGCATCGCGTTCGCGTCGACCGCGAACAACAACCCCAGCGTCGACCTGCCCATCCCCAACCGACTCTACTCCGGCGTGGG
>CAZEJZ010000454.1:0-3100 GCA_964512415.1 uncultured Opitutaceae bacterium | reverse complement strand
TCAATGGTAGAGCAGCGTCCTTTTAAGTCGTTGGTTCTGGGTTCGAATCCCAGTCAGCCCACCACCTCCGGCTCAGTCTGACCACGGGTCCGCGTCGACCCGGCTGAGATCGCCGCCCTAGATCGCCTTGATCTGACCCAGTCCTCGAACTGCGGAAATCCTCGGCGCACCGTCTGGGATCGACGTTCGTGTCCCCGCCACGACTCCGGCACGTAAAAAACGCGTAAATGCCGGGACAGATCCCTACTTCCATCCGTTTAGCTACCCTAGACGGAGTCGAGGGTTGGACCTCCACCATCGATTCCCCGCTCTCTCTCCCAAACCCATGAAACGGCTTGTCATCGTTGAGGACCAAACCGCCATTCGCGAGATGCTGGTCGAGATCCTGCGGACTGACCCCAAGTACCAACTAGTCGGCGAATGCGGGGACGGACAGGGCGCGTATACTCTGTGCATGGAGACTCACCCCGACGTCATCGTGCTCGACGCGAAGCTCCCGGGGCTCAACGGCGTGGATCTGTTGCGGCGACTCTCCAAGCAACTGCGCAACCTGAGGGTGCTGGTCTTCTCCGGCCATGAGAATCCGATGCTCGTGCGCGAGATGCTGGAAGCCGGCGCGCACGGTTTCGTCGAGAAGACGGCGGGACTGATCGAATTCAAGAAGGGGCTCGAAACCGTCGCCAATGGCGGTACCTACTTCGGCCCGGCAGTCGCTTCGCTTCTGCGGAACGTGGTCGCCAATCCCTCCGCCAGCGCCTCGAGTGATTTCCTCACCGACCGGGAGCGCGAAATCCTGCAACTGGTGGCCGAAAGTCACAGCACCAAGGAAATCGCCGCCAAGCTCAGCATCAGCGTCAAGACGGTCGACAATCATCGCACCAACCTGATGCGAAAGCTCAACCTCCACGACGTCGCGAGCCTGACGCGGTACGCTCTGGAGATCGGTCTGATCGAGCCGCGAAAGCTGGCCTAGGCGCCGCGGCGCGCTGCCCCCTAGCGCGCGGTGCCACCGCCGCGCATGATGTCCCGGACCAACGCCTGGGGCCGCTGGTTCACCGTGATGAACATTCGGCCCAGGTATTCGCCCATTACCCCGAGCATCACCATCTGCACGCCCGAGAAGACCAAGAAGGCCGCCATCAGCGAGCCCCAGCCGAACGCCGGACCGGTGCCACGCCACCACCAGACGAGCACCACCACCAAGGCGACAAACCCGAGACCCGCCAGCAGGAGTCCGAGAAAGGTCGCCGCCCGGAGCGGCAGCACCGAGAAGTTCACCAGCGTGCTCAGCCAGAGACGGAGGAGCTTGCGCAGCGTATAGCCACTCCGTCCCGCCTGACGCGCCCGATGCTCGACCGGGAGCGAACCGAGGCGCTGGGTCACCTGCAGGAGCAATCCATCCAGATAGGGAAAGGGACCGTTGTTGGCCGCGACAGAACGCGCCGCGAACGCGCTGACACACCGAAAGCTCGACAGGTAAAGGCCGCGCGGCTTGTCCAGCGCCCAGTCCGTGAGCCGATTGGTGAACGCGCTTCCCCAGTTGCGCCACGCGGCGTGCTGCTTGACCGCATAGTCGCCGAACACCACGTCGAGTTCCTCCGCCCGGGCCTTCTCCCACAGGCGCAGTGCCTCCTGCGGGGGATTCTGGCCATCATCATCGAGATTCACGAGGTACGCACCGCGCGCGTGCCTCCAGCCGGTCAGCACGGCGTTGTGCTCGCCGTAATTGCGAGCGTGCTCCACCAGCAGGATCGGGACCGCGCAGTCGTTCAGCAAGCCTCGGCAAACCGCCGAGGTGCCATCGCGGCTGCCGTCGTTGACGAGGATGATCTCATGCCCTCCAGCGACGCGCAACGCAGCGATCTCCCGCACCAGCGGGCCGATGGTGTCGGCGCTGTTGTACAGCGGGATCACGAAACTGAGGGCGCACTCGGTCATGACGGCGTCACACGTAGTGTCCCCGCTCCCGCCGGTAGAACGCAAGCGTCCGGCGCAGGGCCGTCCGCAGTCCGGTCCGCGGGCGCCACCCCAGGGTCCGCTCGATCCGAGACCAGTCCGCGTAGAACCCTCCAATGTCGATCTTCTTCCGCTCCGCGGGGAACGAACACACGCTGAACCCTCCCCCTCCATTGAGCTCGACGAGCATTTCCGCCAGGGCCTGCAGCGTCACGGGCGGCGGCCCGCCCAGATTGAAGACCTCGCCCGCCGCCGCCTCCGTCGCGCCCGCCAGCAGCAGACCCTCCACGCAGTCATCGACGTAGGTGAAGTCGCGCAGTTGCTCTCCCCCCCAGACTTCGAAGCGGCGATCTTCCAGCAGCGCCCGGATCCAGACTCCCACGAACGTCTGGCGCGCATCCTTGATCCGCATCCGCGGGCCAATCGTATTCGTCAGGCGCAGGACGGTGCTCCGCACGCCGTGAACCTGATGATAGAGCAGGTGGTACTGCTCGCCCGCGAGCTTGTTGATGCCGTTCACGTCCACCGGACGCAGGGGATGGTCCTCCGCCACCGGAAGCGTATCCGGTCGGCCGTACAGTTGCCGGGTGCTCGCAAAGACGACGCGGATCGCCGGCGCATGCCGCCGGCAGGCCTCCAGGATCGAGAGCTGCGCCCGGGCATTGATCTCGAGATCCGTCTCCGGGTCGACCATGGAATCCATGTGGCTGGTCTGACCGGCGAGGTTGAAGAGGTAGTCCTGCCCCCGGACGAACACCGGGAGGGAGTGCCGATCCCGCACATCCGAGATGTTCACCTGGATCGCCGTTTCCAGTCCGGCGATGTTCCGCAGATTGCCCCCGTATTCCGGGATCAAGGAGTCCACCACCGTCACGCGCGCCCCGAGCGAGACCAGGCGCCGCGCCAGGTTCGAGCCGATGAAGCCCAACCCGCCCGTGATCAAGGCCCGCCGTCCGCGGTACGCGCGAGCCAGTCGCCGTTCATCCAAGAGGTGCGGTGGTGCCATGGAACTCATTCCTCGCCCTGATCAGGTCCTTTCAGGACCTTCACTTCAATGCCATATGCCGCGAACCCCAACGGCCGACGATCCCTCGGCCCGGCCAGCGTGGGAGGCGTCGGCGACCGCAGTTGGACCGAAGTTGTA
>CAZEJZ010000453.1:0-3121 GCA_964512415.1 uncultured Opitutaceae bacterium | reverse complement strand
GCGCTCGCCGCCCTCGCCCGCCACCCCGTCGCCGATGCGGCCGACTTCTCGGAGGTGAAGGGTCAGCGGGTGGTCCGCCGCGCGGCCGAGGTCGCGGTGGCCGGGAACCACAACCTGCTTCTCATCGGTCCGCCCGGTTCGGGAAAATCCATGATCGCCAAGCGGTTGCCCGGAATCATGCCCGCGCCGAGCCGCGACGAAGCGCTCGAGATCCTCGGAATCCAGTCCGTCGCCGGGGTGCCGGGCAGCCTGGGGGGATTCGGCCGGCGGCCGGTCCGTTCGCCGCATCACACCGTCTCCGACGTCGCGCTCCTCGGCGGCGGCGTGATCCCGTCCCCGGGTGAGGTCTCGCTCGCGCATCACGGCGTGCTGTTCCTCGACGAGCTCCCGGAATTCAAGCGATCCGCCCTCGAGGTGCTGCGGCAGCCGCTCGAAGACGCCGTGGTCACAATCTCCCGCAGTTCCGGTAAGCTCACGTTGCCGTGCTCGTTCCTGCTGGTCGCCGCGATGAACCCCTGCCCTTGCGGACACTTGGGAGACCGCACCCGCGAATGCCGTTGCAGTCCAACTCAGGTCCAGCGCTACCGCAGCCGGATCAGCGGGCCGCTCCTTGATCGGATCGATCTCCACGTGGAGGCTCCCGCGCTCTCGGTCACCGAACTGCGCGCCGCGGCCGAGGGCGAACCGTCCGCCGCGCTGCGCGCCCGCACGGAGGCCGCCCGCGCCCGGCAGCACGCGCGATTCCGCGGCTCCCCCTGCACCACCAACGCCCGGATGTCGCCCGCCCAGATTCGGGTCCACTGCCGCTTGCCCGGCCCGCTCGCCCACTTGCTCGAGTCCGCCATGAATCAGTTGCAGCTCTCCGCCCGCGCTCACGATCGGATTCTCAAGGTCGCCCGCACGATCGCCGATCTCGACGGTGCCGAGGCGATCGACGAGCCGCACCTCCTGGAGGCAATCCACTACCGCAACCTCGACCGCCGCCTCCTCGGCTAGCCACGCCGGACCCGCTAGGGTTTTCCGGCCGCGTCGTTCGACGCCGACTTGCGGTTGTTGAAGAGCAGGTAACGCGACGTCTCGTACATCGCTTCGATCCATACCGCATTCTCCTCCGCGACCGCCGGGTCCTCCAGCCCCGCCTCGGGTCGATGGGGATCCGCCCAGTCGTGACGCGGGTTTCCGCCGGACAATCGGCGGGTCGCATACCACGGTCCGCGCCGCACCCCGACGGTCTGATTGTGGTGGTCGATGATGAAGGCGACGTTGCTTCTGCCACCGTCGATCGCCTCTTGGCGGAGGAGGTCCCGCCCGAGGGTGCTGTTGCGATAGGGAATGCCCGCGATGCCAGCGATCGTCGGCAACACGTCGACCATCGAGGCAACCGACGAGATGCGCCGCGGCTCGAGCATTCCCGGCGCGTAGAACAGCAGGGGCGTGTGGAAGGCCGTGAGCCCCTGCTCGGTCCACGCCCGCGGAAAGCGCGTTCCCGCGTTCCCGCCGATGCCGTGGTCACCAATGAAGACGAAGAGCGTCTCCGCGAAATAGCGCTCCCGCCGCGCCGCCTCGATGAACGTGCGAAAGGCAAAGTCGGTGTAGCGAAAGGCGTTCAACTCGTCGTTCGACTCAAAACCCGCCGCCGCCAGTTCCGACGGCGTCGCCTGCACCACGGTGAACGCTCCGAGGTCCTCCTTCGGGATCGTGTAGGGACGATGATTGCCGGCCGTCTGGATGACGGCGAAAAAGGGCTTCTCCTCCCGCGCGAGAAAGGCATTGGCTTCGAGGAAGAGAGACTTGTCGCTGATTCCCCACACGTCGACCCGGGGTGATCGGAACGCGTCCTCCTCAAAGAGGCGCAGGCCGCGAATGTTGTTGGCCAGCAGGCCGCGCACGTTCGCCCAACTCGTGCTGCCACCGAGGAAGTACAGTTTTTCCGCCGCCGCGAAGTCATTCAGGATGATGTGCTGGTCCACGAGCGCCGGATTGCGCGTCGCGGTCTTCGTGGCCTCGACGTCCGGGATGCCCGTGAGCACGGCCCAGACGCCACGCGCGGTGCCGAAGTGCGGGGTGTAGCAGTTGTCGAAGAAGACGCCCTCCCGACTCAACTGGGCGAAGAACGGCGTGGTCTCGATCGGATTGCCCCAAAGAGAGCTCTTGTACGCGCTGAACGATTCACAGATCACCAACACCACGTTGCGCGGCGCACGCCGCACCGGACCCGCCGACGGGGCTGACGCGGCGGGCGGGACCACGCGCCGCACCCAGTCGATCCCCTGGCCCTTGACCCCCGCCGCCCCAAGGTACGCCGCCATCCGCGGGGCATGGGCGCGCACGCGCGCCTCGTCATACCCCGAGCCGCGGAAGTCCAACGAACTCACGAACGACTCGACCGGGCTGAGCGCCAGATGGGCGTGCAGGTGATCCCGCAGGTCGAAGGCGTCGCTCCACCGCAGGGGATACTGGCTGACCCGACCGTAGATCGCGACCACGCAGCAGGCGCCCGCGCCGACGCCCCACGCCCAACGCGACCGGCGGCTCGCGGGATCCGCCACGCGCCCCGCGACGCGGTGCTGCCACACCAGGATCCAGACGAGGCCGGCGGATCCCAGCAACCACGCCAGACTCACGCGCACGATCGGGTAACTCTGCCACGCCATCTCCGCCGAGATGCCCGCATCGGTCAGAAAGCCCAGCACGCTGGCATTCAGGCGCTGCTGCAGGTAGCGGAGGTGAAACGCGTCGATGATCTGCACCAGTGCGATCGCCGTCACCACGATGGCCGCCGCGCCCAGCCAGGCACGAGCCACCGTTCGGTTCGAAAAGGGGTGCAGAGCCCGGATGCTGCCGATCACCAGCGCCGGGAGGAAGAGCAGCGCGACCAAGCGCAGGTCGTAGCGCAATCCGAGCACCAGGATCCGCGCGATCGACTCCGCCGAGTCGTCCGGCCGGATAAACGTGCCGAGCGCAAGGAGACGGAATGCGGTCGTGACCGCGAGAATGACCAGCCCCACCGCGGCAAGCCAGCGCAGCAGTCGCGGCGGCGTGAAGCGCGATGGAGGCGACAGCAAAGGGGCGGCGGCGGGAGTCATGACGCAGGGGAACCCGAACCCTCGGCTTCCCACGT
>CAZEJZ010000452.1:0-3129 GCA_964512415.1 uncultured Opitutaceae bacterium | reverse complement strand
GGCCTCCGCCGCGCTTTCCGGACCGAAAGAAAGCCGCCGCGCTTTCGGTGGGAGGACACCGGGGCGGCGCGGCGGTGAAAGGGCTCTTTCGCCCGCGGCGATGAAGTTTAGCTGCCCGCCGGGACGAGATCCTCGACTGAATCGCTCTCCGCACTGATGTCGGCAAACAGCCAAGTCGAAAGGTAGCGCTCGCTGCTCGAAGGGATGATCACCACGATCTGCTTGCCGCGATTTTCCGGGCGCTTGGCGAGTTGCAGGGCGGCCCAGACTGCAGCTCCGGAGGAAATCCCGATTGGGATACCGTCCTGAGTATTGACCTGCTTGGAGATCGGCCCGGAGTCGGCCTCCTTCACGCGAATGACCTCGTCGTAAACCTTGGTGTTCAGCACGCCCGGGACGAATCCGGCGCCGATTCCTTGAAGCTTGTGCGGACCGGGCGTCCCGCCGGACAGCACAGGAGACGCATCGGGCTCGACCGCGACGATGCGGACGGACGGCTTGTGGGCCTTCAGCGTCTCGCCGACGCCGGTGATCGTGCCTCCCGTACCGATGCCGGACACGACGATGTCGACCTTCCCATCCGTATCGCGCCAGATCTCCTCCGCCGTCGTGCGCCGGTGGACCGAGGGGTTCGAGGGGTTCATGAACTGCTGGAGGATGACGCTATTGGGAATCTTGGCCTGCAACTCCTCCGCCTTGGCGATGGCGCCTCGCATGCCCTTGGGTCCCTCTGTCAGCACTACGCGGGCGCCGAGGATCTTGAGCAGCTTGCGCCGCTCCAGCGACATGGTCTCCGGCATCGTGAGCACGAGCTTGAGACCCTTGGCCGCCGCCACGAACGCGAGCGCGATGCCCGTGTTGCCCGAGGTGGGTTCGATGAGCACGGTGCTCGAGTTGATGCGCCCGGACTTGAGCGCATCGTCGATCATCGCGGCGCCGATGCGGTCCTTAACGCTGGACAGCGGATTGAAGAACTCGAGCTTCAGCAGGATTTCCGCGACCGCACCGTGCGCGGCGGCGGTGCGGTTCAGGCGAACGAGGGGGGTGTTACCGATCGTCTCGGTGATGTCATTGTGGATTCTGGCCATAGGTAAGCAGGTCTGAGGTGGACGTCTTAGATGGTGTAATCAGGCAAAAGATTTTGGATCAGGCCGTCCAAAGGCTGCAGCCGAGTCGCGCCCACGCCACCGGACGTTCCCCGCGAGCCGCGCCGGGCGTCGAGGCGGTCAGGCTGGCTGAAAGGGAGCGGGATTCCATCGCGCCGCATTTTCCGCAGCGTCACCTCGACCACGTCCGCCAGGGAGTAACGGTCGAGAATCCCCGCAATCGCGTTGCGGACATCCAGCATGAGCATCCGCAAACCGCAGTGAACTTCGTCCGGGCAACTGCAGCGCTCGTACGCGGTCTGTGAAACGCAACCGATCGGGGCCAGGGGACCATCGATCAACCGCACGACCTGTCCCATCGGGATCTGCGACGCCTCCCGGGCCAACCGGTAGCCACCGAACTTGCCACGCTGGCTGCGAATGAAACCGCCGCCCCTCAGGTCCTGCATGACTTGCTCGAGAAACTTCGCCGGGATCTTCTCCTTCTCCGCGATTTCCCCGACCCGCAGCAAGTCCCGACCCACCTCGGCCGCGATCCCGAGATCGATCAGAGCCCGTAGGGCATACTCGCCTTTTTTCGAAAGCTTCATCGCTCTGCCTTAACTCGATAAAGCCGATCTGAATTAAGGCAATCCAATTGTTACCTTTTAGCCCTACTTACTCTAACTCACTCATTCACAGTCGAATTCGGAGTCCATCGTAGGCGAGGGCGATTCCTGGAGGAAGTCCGGCACACGTCGACTCATGGTCGAGAGAGTGCGTCATGTGGGTCAGCAAGGTCGATCTGGCCCCGATCTCAAGCGCCGCCGCAACGGCCTCCTCGAGGTTCATGTGGGAGGGATGCGGCTCCGGGCGAAGCCCATCCAAGACGGCCAGGTCTGCGCCCCGAGCGAGCGCGACCGCCTCCCGGGGGATTCGTTTGCAGTCGGTATAGTAAGCGAACCGGGCCCCGGAGCTCGCCTCCGTAAACACGAGTCCCAAGGTGTTGACGCCCCCGTGCGGCAGGAGCGTTGACTCGATCCGCCCTTGCGGCAGATCGAGCACGGACGGCATCTGCTGCAGCCGGAAAGCCGCGTAGCCGCGCACGATCGGCCGGTCCATGATGGCGTACGGGTACATGGCCAGAACCCTTCCCATTCCCTCATCGGTGGAGAGGACCGGGAGCGCGTTGCCGCCAAGGAGGTCACAGAAACGCCGCAGGTCATCCATGCCGGCAACGTGATCCGCGTGGCCGTGCGTGAGAACAAACAGATCAATCCAATCAATCTGATTCCGCAGACACTGCAGGCGGAATTCGGGCGCGGCGTCGACCTGGACATGCAGACCATCCATCACGACGTGGAGGGAGGCACGGGTGCGATGGTTACGCGGATCCGGGGAAAGACATACGGCGCAGTCGCAGGCGATCATGGGTACCCCCTGAGAGGTGCCCGTGCCTAGAAAAACGACGTCCATGGCTCGACCGAAACCGGGAAGCGGGACGATGGGAAGGGGAAAACGGGATCGGACTGCGATCGGCGCCCAAAGAAAAAGCCGGCCACCCTGCGGTGGCCGGCTTGAGAGCGAATCCCCTTGGAGGCAGGGTGATCAGTAATCCATGCCGCCGCCGCCATGACCGTGGCCATGGGCCGGGGCCGCTTCCTTCTTCTCCGGGACATCGGTGATGATGGCCTCGGTGGTGAGGAGCAGACCGGCGATCGAAGCCGCGTTCTGGAGGGCGGTGCGCGTGACCTTCGTCGGGTCGACGACGCCAGCCTTCACGAGATCTTCGAAGTTGCCGGTGGCGACGTTGTAGCCCTGGTTGCCCTTGCTGGAGATGACCTGCTGGACGACCACGGCGCCCTCGACGCCCGCGTTGAAGCAGAGCTGCTTCAGCGGCGACTCGATGGCGCGACGCACGATCTGCGCGCCGAGCTTCTCGTCACCTTCGAGCGTGGCGGTGAGCGTATCGACGGCCTTGGCGGTGCGGATGAGCGCAACACCACCGCCGGAAACGATGCCTTCCTCGACCGCCGCACGGGTG
>CAZEJZ010000451.1:0-3133 GCA_964512415.1 uncultured Opitutaceae bacterium | reverse complement strand
CAGGTCGCCGTGGGCATAGCTGTAGCGCTCGATCTGTTTCACTCCAGGGTGGCGCCAAGCGGCGGCATCGCTTCCGCGATGGATCGGCCGGCCCATGTCTACGCTCGGTGTTCCCGGGAATCCAATCCACAGGTCGGCACCGGACCGGTCGATCACCGCGGAAACCGTGCCGAACAGACCGAGCAGGAGCGCGAATTGGATCACGACCAGTAATCCGGCAAAAGTGACGGCGAGCACGGCTGTGCCGTAGCGGCGCCGCTCAAACCAAAGATTGGAGCGTGCGAGAGAGACCATGGCTGTTCACCCGTTCCGCGAAGCCCGTGCGGCTGTTACCAAAGCGCCTCGTCGCTGCGATACGGTTCTGGAGATCGCCGCGGCCCGGGCAGGCCGTCGGACAAATAAGACGGAGTAGTCCGTCCGTTTATGGGACACTACAAAAGTGATGGTCATATTCAGGAGAGAATGAAGCAGCGGACGAGGTCGCCCATCGCGCGTGCTGCCGAGATCGCATCCGGGGCAGCACGGAGTTCGCTCTCGATCATCAAGCCTCCAAACAGCGCGAGGATGAGCGAGGCCGCGCCCTCGCAATCGAGCGACCTCCGCACCCATCCCTCGCTTTGCCCCGTTTTTAGCATCTGGCTCAGGCGCTCGCGCAGTTTCTGGTTGGCGGTCTGCAGACGGCGGTGAGTCTCAGGATCGCGGGACAATTCCAGCCAGCTATCCGCGCCAAGTTCGTAGCCCTTGGGTGCGAGCAGTTCCAGAAATGCTTCCGGACTGAGCTTTCCTAGATGCTCAATGCCGGCGCGTGTGGCCAAACGCTCGACGTCGGATCGATATCCCTCGAGCTCGCGCTCGGCGATCGCCATGATGATCGCCTGTTTGTCCGGAAAGTGCCGGAACAGGGTTCCGGGGCTGATCCCCGCCTCGACGCAGATTTGTTCGGTGCGCGAACGGTGAAACCCGTGAGTTTTGAAAAGCCGGGCGGCCGCGAGCAGGATCTCGTCGCGGCGTTTGGCGTGCTGGGCTTCGTCTCTGGTTCGCGTCATATAAAAACGGACTAGTTCGTCGCAAAAAGAACCCATCGCCGCCCGAAGTCAAGATTTGTCTGAAATCCATGTCACACGATGCTCCAGCAAGCCGCCCTCAAACAGATCTTGGGGCGCCCCGGGGAGGGTCAGGCTTTGTTGTTTGTCGTCGCTGGGCCGACTGCGGCGCGCTTTCCGGGTGAACATCTCCGAGTCCGACCGCGAGGACAAACTACAAAGCCTGACCCTCGGGCGGAGCCCTATTTTCATCTTGTGCCTAGCTGTTAATCCCGGTCTGGCCCTTCCTCCTGTAAGACCTGGTTCGTCTACCTTTCCCACGATCGAAAGGCCCCAAAAAAGACTCCAGCCCGCCGATACGCTGTATCGCTGACGCCGAGACAAAATCCAGTAGACGACTACGCACGGAATGCCCAATTTCGGGCGGTCCCCATGCCCCGACCGAAGAAATCCGCCGCCACGGCCGAGTCCAGGCACGTCGTCCTGAGGCTCATGTTCCTCGGGGTGTCTGGGGAGGGGCAGGCTCTGCCTTTTGTCGTCGCGGGGCCAGCAGCCGTGCTTGAGCCGTTCGGCATCTTCGAATCCGACCGCGAGAGCAGAGCACAAAGCCTGACCCTCTCAGGCGGTTTCTGACCTCAACCCGTTGTTCCGCCCCGCGGCCGATGCCGGCACCATGGCTAACGCCTCCAGCCTCAACCAAACCCCCGAGCAGATCGCGCGCGATGCCATCGACGCGCACTTGCGGGCGGCTGGGTGGACGGTCCAACCCAAGGCCGGCATCAATTTCCAGGCAGGGGAGGGGCAGGCCGTCCGGGAATACGTCACCGACAGCGGGCCGGCCGACTATGTCTTGTTCGTGGACGGGAAGCCGGTCGGGGTCATCGAGGCCAAGAAGGAGACGCTCGGACACAACATCACCACCGTCGAGGATCAGACCGCCGACTACTCCGCCGCCCGGCTGAAGTGGGTCCAAGCCACCGGGGTCCCGCTGCCGTTCCTCTACGAGGCCACCGGGGTCATCACTCGCTTTACCGATCAGCGCGATCCGAAGCCGCGGTCCCGCGAGGTCTTCGCCTTTCATCGTCCGGAAACCCTTCGTAGCTGGCTCGCCGGGTCCACCGCGGGCGAGCCGGCCCGTTCGCTGCGCGCCCGGTTGCAGGACCTCCCGGGACTCGACCCCGCCGGTCTGCGCCAGTGCCAGATCGAGGCCATCACCCATCTTGAGGCGTCGCTGAAGGCCGCCAAGCCGCGCGCGCTGGTCCAGATGGCCACCGGCTCCGGCAAGACGTTCACCGCCATCACGTCGGTCTACCGGCTGCTCAAGTTCGCGCGCATCCGGCGCGTGCTCTTCCTCGTCGATACGCGCAATCTCGGCGAGCAGGCCGAGCAGGAGTTCCTCGCCTACACGCCCAGCGACGACAACCGGAAGTTCACCGAGCTCTACACGGTCACGCGGCTCGCTTCATCCCATCTGCCCACCGACGCCGAGGTCTACATTTCCACGATCCAGCGGATGTACTCGGTCCTGAAGGGCGAGGAGCTCGAGCCTTCCGCCGAGGAGGAAAATCCCGGCGAGCGTCTCGACCGCCGCCGCGAGCCGATGCCGGTCGTCTACTCCGCCGCTGTCCCGCCCGAATTCTTCGATCTCATCATCATCGATGAGTGCCACCGCTCGATCTACAATCTCTGGCGGCAGGTGCTCGACTACTTCGACGCGTTCCTCGTCGGTCTCACCGCCACCCCCGACTCCCGCACCTACGGGTTCTTCCGGCAGAACGTCGTTTCGGAATACACCCACGAGAAGGCCGTCGCCGATGGCGTGAACGTCCAGGGCGAGATCTACGTCATCGAGACCGAGGTCTCCCGGAACGGCGGCACCGTCCTCAAGGGGCTCGTCGAGAAGCGCGAAAAGCTCACCCGCGCCCGCCGCTGGCTGCAGCAGGATCAGGACGAGGCGTACACGGCGCAGAAGCTCGACCGCGACATCGTCAACCCGTCGCAGCTCCGCACCGTCATCCGCGCCTTCCGCGAAAGGCTCCCGGAAATCTTCCCCAACCGGCTCGACGCCGCCGGGGTCTTCGAGGTGCCGA
>CAZEJZ010000450.1:0-3134 GCA_964512415.1 uncultured Opitutaceae bacterium | reverse complement strand
CGCGCCCGATCCTTCAACCCGTTCATCGGCGAGTTGCTCACCGTGCGGCTCGACGCCGAGATGCCGGCGCAGCTTCCCGTTCCCCGGGGCGGCTTTGTCTCGTTTTCCCCGGACGACTCACGGATCGCCTACAACCGCGTCTTCCGTGAGTTCCGCACGTGGAAAAACTACCGCGGCGGAATGGCCGACGATGTCTGGATCTACGACCTCAAGTCCGGCGCGCTGGAGAACATCACGCAGAACGACGCCCAAGACATTTTCCCGATGTGGGCGTCGAACAACCGCATCTACTTCGTCTCGGAGCGCACCGGACGCGGAAATCTCTTCGCCTACGATCTCGCCACCAAGGCCACGCGGCAGGTCACGCAGTTCACCGAGTTCGATGTCAAGTTTCCGTCGCTCGGGCCCGATGCGATCGTCTTCGAACAGGCGGGACAAATCTGGCGACTGGACCTCCAGACCGAGCAGGCGGCGCCCATCACCATCCGCGTCCAGGAGGACTTCGTGACGCGCCGACCGGGACTGCAGCCCGTCTCGCGCTGGCTCCAGGGCGTCGACCTTTCGCCGGACGGACAGCGCGCGACCGTGGTCGCTCGCGGCGATGTCTTCACCGTGCCCGCCAAGAACGGTCCCACCCGGAACCTCACTCAGACCCCCGGCATCCACGAGCGCAACGCCACCTGGTCCCCGGATGGCCGCTGGATCGCTTACCTGTCCGACGCGTCCGGCGAGTTCGAACTGTACATCCAAGCCCAGGACGGGAAAACCCCGGCCACGAAGCTCACCAGCGATGCGGATACTTACTACTTCCTCCCGCGCTGGTCCCCCGACTCCACGCAACTGGCATGGGTCGACCGGTTGTCCCGCCTGCGCGTCGTGGATGTCGAGTCCAAGAAGGTGACATCCGTCGCGACGAATCCCGCCGGACGAATCTGGGACTTCGCTTGGTCGCCGGACTCCCGCTGGATCACCTGGACGCGCAACCATCCCCAAACGCCCTCACAGGTGATGCTCACGCGCGTGGCCGATGGCGAGACCCTCGAGGTCACGGACCGATGGTACGACGCGAACAGCCCGAGGTTCTCCGACGACGGCAAGTGGCTCACGTTCGCGTCCGCACGCGACTTCAATCCGATCTACTCCGACACGGAATGGAACCACGCTTACCAGAACATGGAGCGCATCTACTTGGTCGCGCTGGCCAAGGCCACGCCGTCGCCGTTTGCTCCGACCAGCGACGAAGTCGCCGTGGCGTCGGGCGCCAGCAGTGCCAAGCCGGCCAAGTCCGCTTCGGAGGGCAACGAAAAGCCGGATCCGAAATCCGACAGCGCACCGAAGGCGGCTTCGCCGGCACCCACCGTGATCGACGTCGAGGGCCTCGCCGAGCGCATCGTGGCCCTGCCGATCACGCCCTCGGGCTACGGTCCCGCGCGCATGATCGGTGATCGCATCTTCTATCGCCGCCGTCCCGGCGGACCCGTTACCGGAGGCGGGGGTGGCGAAGGCTTCGGCGGAGGGACTTCCTCCCGGTCGGTCATCGCTTTCTACCACCTGAAGGACCGGAAGGAGACCGAGGTGATCAACGCGGAGTCGTTCCAGATCAGCGCCAACGGGAAACGGATGCTGGTGATGGTGGGACGAGACTGGTCGATCGTCGACACGCCCGCCGGTCGCCTGGAGCTCAAGCCGGAGAACCGACTCGACCTCTCGGCGGCGGAGGCGGTGGTGGATCGCACCGCCGAGTGGACGCAGATGTTCAACGAGAGCTGGCGGCAGATGCGTGACTTCTTCTATGCCCCGAATCTCCACGGGGTCGATTGGCCCGCCCAGCAGCGGAAGTACGCAGCGCTCCTGCCGCACGTCGCAACACGCAATGACCTCACCTATCTCATTGGAGAACTCATCGGCGAATTGCATGCCGGCCACGCCTACGTGTCGGGCGGGGACCGCAGCGAGGCGCCGCGGCGGCAAACCGGGCTCCTCGGCGCCCAGGTCTCCCGCGATCCCACGTCGCGCGCATACCGCATCGATCGGATCCTGAAGGGACAGAACTGGCAGACGCGCACGCGTTCGCCGCTGACCGAGCTCGGCGTGGAAATCCGCGAGGGCGACTTCATCCTCGCGGTCAACGGCAAGCCCGTCGCCCAACTCGAGAATCTGTACTCCGCCCTCGTCGGCACGGTGGGACGTCAGGTCACGCTGCGCGTCAATGCCCAGCCGATCGAGGACGGCTCGCGCGACGTCACCGTCGTACCAATCGCCGACGAGGCCCCCCTCTACTACGAGGCCTGGGTCGAGAAGAACATTGCCCACGTCGCGGCTCGCACCGGTGGAAAGGTGGGCTACCTGCATATCCCGGACATGGGACCGGAGGGCCTCAACGCCTTTGTCCGACGTTTCTATCCCCAGCTCGACAAGTCCGCCTTGGTCATCGACGTGCGCGGCAATGGCGGCGGCAACGTCTCCCCCATGATCATCGAGCGCCTGCGTCGCCAGGTCGCGATGATCGACCTGTCGCGCAACGGCGTTCCCGTTCCTGATCCCCGCGACCAGATCGTCGGCCCGAAGGTCACGCTCCTCAACGAGTATTCGGCCTCGGATGGTGATCTGTTTCCCTACCGCTTCCGCGACGCGGGTCTCGGCAAGCTGGTCGGCAAGCGGTCATGGGGCGGCGTGATTGGCATCTCCGGGAGCCTGCCCTTCATGGACGGCGGCGAACTGAATCGACCCGAGTTCGCCACGTACGCCAAGGACGGGAGCTCGTGGATCATCGAGGGCCGCGGCGTGGAGCCCGACATTGTGGTCGATAACGACCCGGCCCGCGAAATCCGCGGCGAAGATCAGCAACTCGACAAGGCGATCGACGTCGTTCTCGAGGAGCTGCGCAACCGCCCAACCGCGCTGCCAGCCCCGCCGCCCTGGCCGGTCAGGTGACCGCGCGACCGCGCGCGCCCTGGCCGATCCACGTCGCCAGCTCCGCGAGCAGACGCTCGTTCTGCTCGCGGGTGCCGACCGTGATTCGGATGTAGAACGGCAGCCCGTAGGACGCCACCGGCCGCACGATCACTCCGCGGCCTTGCAGCGCGGCGAAGGCCGCCGCGCCGTCGCCCACCTGCGCGAGGAGAAAGTTCGCC
>CAZEJZ010000449.1:0-3148 GCA_964512415.1 uncultured Opitutaceae bacterium | reverse complement strand
GGTACGCCCATGGCCATGATGCGGATCCGGCCTACGACGGCGTTCTGCTGCACGCGGTCCTCTTCCCGACCGCCGAGGCGTGGACGCGGGGGCGGGAGGGTCGCCTGATCCCGGTGCTGGTGCTCTTGCCCTTGCTTCGGCGCGGTCTGGAGGAGTACGCGGCGGATGAAGTGGTGGAACGGTTGGCCGGGCGCCCGGAAAGCAGGATCCTCGATGTCTTGCAGCAGAGTGCGCCCGCGGAGCGCGGGGCGCGGATCGCGGCCGCCGGGTTAGCGCGGTGGGAGGAAAAAGTGCGCTGGGCGAGGCTTCGACTGGAGCGATTGGGATGGACGGAGGCCTGTCATCACGCGGCGTTGCAGGTCCTCGGCGCCCGCGCCAACCGCGCGGCGATGCTGCAGGTCGCCGGTGCATGGCCGCTTTCCGCGTGGCAGGGTGGGCGGGACGTTCCCTCGCTGGCTTGGGCCGAAGGGGCGACGCGATGGACGTTGCGCGGAGTTCGGCCCGCCAACCACCCGCTGTGGCGGCTCCAACAGTATGCAGCGTGGGTGGCTCGGGTGCCGGATTGGCCGGAGAGGCTTTGGGCGTTTCCGTGGCCGACGGGCGGTGGGGTGGATGGCGGGGGCGGGCGGAGGCGTCGGGGCTCGGGGGTCTCGAAGCTGCGGGAGGCAGTGCGCGGCGCTGTGGCCGGAGGCATGGTGCGGGGAGGGCGCTTCGATTCCCTCGTCTGCGATGCGTGGCTCCCGTTGCTGGCCGCCCGCGGTCGCGACGTCGCCGGGCTGTGGTTTCATTGGCTCCCTGGAGAGCTTGCGCCCGCAGTGCGGTCCGCAATGATCGTGGCGAGGGGCAGCATCCCGCGAGGACCTCTTTGCCAAGGAGTGGCACAAGGGCTTTGGGCGATCGGGACGGGAGCGGAGAGAACGTTGCAATAAGCCCGGGACAGGGAGGGGGCAGGGGCTTGACAAGCGTTTGCGCAGCGAGCTTAGTGGAAGGTCCTAAAAACCCTTCACGTCCAGTTGAAGTGGGCCTCTGGCCCGCTTTTTTTTTCCACTTTCATCTCAATCCCTCACCTATGAGCAGCGAAATTCTATCCGTCCTCGAGTACATGGAGAAGGAAAAGGGGATCGGTCGCGCGGACATGATCGCGGCGATCGTTAATGCCATCAAGGCGGCGGCGCTCAAGGGGGTAAACTCCGGTCAGGAACTCAAGATTGAGATCAACCCCAAGAACGGCCAGCTGAAGGCGTGGTCGTTGTTGAAGGTGGTTGATTCGGTGAGCAACCCGCGCACGGAGATCCACGTGGAGAAGGCGCAGGCGATCAAGCCCGGTGCCGTGCTGGGAGAACTTCTGGAGCGCGAAATCGATCCGGCGACGCTCGGACGCATCGCGGCGCAGACGGCGCGCCAGGCGGTGATGCAGCGTCTCCGGCAGTTCGAGAAGGATCGGATTTACGACGACTTCAAGGACATGGTCGGCAACATCGTGACCGGCACGGTGCGCCGCAAGGAACGGAACGACATCTTCATCGATCTGGGCAAGGCCGAGGCGGTCCTGCCCGGCAAGGAGCAGGTCCCGGGCGAGGAGTACCAGCCCGGTGATCGCATCCGCTGCCTGCTGCTGGAAATCGAGAATACCCCGCGCGGCCCGGAGCTGATCCTCAGCCGCGCCTCGCCGCGCTTCGTCCGCCGCCTGTTCGAGGTGGAGGTCACCGAAATCGCTGACGGTACCGTGAAAATCGAGACGTTCGCCCGCGAACCCGGCTACCGCACCAAGATGACGGTCACGTCCAAGGATCCGAAGGTCGATCCGGTGGGAGCGTGCGTGGGTGCGCGCGGCGCGCGCGTGAAGACGATCGTCCGCGAACTCAACGGCGAGAAGATCGACATCATCAACTACTTTGCCGACCCGAAGCAGATGGTGATCGAGGCGCTCAAGCCCGCGGTTCCGCGCGAACTGGTGTTCGATGAGAAGAATCGCCGCATCCTCGTGAAGGTGGTGGCCGACGATCTCGCCGTGGCGATTGGCAAGGGTGGCAAGAACGTGCGCCTCACGTCGCGGCTGCTCGGCTGGCGCCTGGAGGTCGAGGAGTTCCGGACGCAGGTCGCGGATCCGCGCGCGGCCGGCATCGCGGCGCTCGTTTCCGCTTTCGGTTTCTCGCCTGACGTAGCCGGACGCCTCTTCGCGATCGGCGTGAATTCCCCCGCCGCGTTCGAAGGCGTCTCGGCCGACGATCTCGTGCAGGCGGGGTTCGCTGCTGACGAGGCCGAGCAGATCATCAACCGGGTCAACGGAGCCTGAGTCTCCACGCTGCCCCGTCCTTTTTCAGAGTCCCGTCCGCAACCACCTCCGATTTCGATCCCGGCCCAGCACTGAACGATGAGCATCCGCATCCACGAACTAGCCAAGCGATACAACATGGAAGGCAAGGAGATGCTCGCCTTGCTGAAGGAGCGGGGCTACGTCTCAGCGGATACGCGTTCGGTCTCGAGCACGGTCAGCAAGATCTACGAGGAGGAAGTCGCGAAGGAGTTTGCCGCCAAGGCCGCCGCCGCAGCTCCGGCTCCGGCTCCGGCCCCGACTCCCGCCGCCGCCGCGCCGGCCGCCGGCGAACCCCCGGGAGTCAAGCTGCCCGTCGGAGTCTTCGTCAAATCCAAGGACGACGTTGTCCGCGAGCGCGAGGAGGCCAAGGTCGCCGCAGCTGCTGCCGCGGCCGCCCCGGCAACCGCGACCTCCACCACGCCCACGCCGCCCGCCGCAGCGGTGACGCCGGTCTCGACGCCACCTCCGGCACCCGCCGTGGCGCCCGCCACGTTGCGGGCTCCGCTGGCTCCGCCGACGCCTCCTCCTACCGTGACGTCGTCGTCGCCCCGGCCATCGGTCGTCGCGCCGCCGTCCCTGCCGCCGCGTCCGGCGCCCACGGCTCCCGCACCCCGCGCGTTCCCGCCTGCTCCGAGCAGCGCACGCCCCACGACTTCGTTCGCGTCGCCCGGCGTGCTTCCGGGCCGTCCGGCTCCGGCGCCCACGACTCTTTCGGCCCCGACGCCGTCTGCCCTGAGCGCTCCGGTGCCCCCGCCGCCGATCCGCCCGCCGGTCGTCGCGGCTCCCGCCCCCGTGAGCGCGCCGCCGCCGCTTGCTCCGCCGTCCGCGCCG
>CAZEJZ010000448.1:0-3165 GCA_964512415.1 uncultured Opitutaceae bacterium | reverse complement strand
GTGGGGACCGGCTCCAGCGAAAACTTCAGGGGCAACGCTCGGATCGCGTCCTTGAACGCGTCAAAGGAGGAAAACTCCGAAGCGCTCGCCGCCTGGACGATGGTGCCGTTCTTCAGGTGCGGGCTGTAGAGCCGGCGGTCACCCGCATCCTGCTTGGTGCCCGTCCACGAGGAGCGGTAGACAAACGACCGCTGCAATTCATAGGGCGCGAGCGGACGGTAGGCCAGAAACGCATTGCCACCCCGCGCGAAGATCCAACCAGACGGGTCCTCCGTGAGATCGACGAGGTCCTTGGAGAAGAAGCCGTTGATGTGAGGAAACCGGGTGCCGGGTGCGATGTTGTAGAGCGCGATCACCGTGTCCTGATCCTGCAAGACCTGTTCGAAACGGGAACCACCGAGGAACTTATCCGGCGAATCGTACGAGGCCTTCCCTTCGGTCGTCACCGAGCGCATCATCTGCTCCGGAAATTCGGCGAAGTACATCTGCAGATCGTCCATCGACGACACCGGGTGCATGGAAAAGATCGTGTTGTGGACGCCGCGCGGATCCGGAACCGCCCACGTCACGTCCCACACGTGCGCCTGGATGGGATCGCTCACTCCGCCTTGGTAGGAGCCCACGGCGTAGTCCCGACGCGAGTAGTTCAGCTTGTAGATTGGAGCCATCTCCACGTCGCTGCCGCGCCAGCGGCGGCGCGAACGCTTGAGGTCCCGCTGGGTGAAGTCGCTCCCGCGATCGACTCCGATGCGGTAGATGACTTCCGGGAGTTCGTAGTGACGCGCCACCGCCGCGAAATACACTCCGAAGCCACCGTAGGCAGCCGGCGGCGGCGTATTGCCGAGCAGAAGCCAGCTGAAGAACGAGGAGAGCGAATTCCAGCGCTCGATCACCGAGGTGTCGTCGGTGCGCGCATTGGCGCCGTGCAAGACCCCATCGAGGGAATTCGCGAACTGGTCCGCGAAAATCCAGTCGAGCATCATCCGCGCCCGCAGCCGCATGGCCGGATCCTCGGCCCACGCCGCGAGGTAGGTGAGCGGGATCGCATACTCGCCGATGTAGTGGGAACAGGTGAACTCCCCCTGCCCGACCGTCGTCGCGAGTCGCATCCAGTGAATCAAGTAGTCGCGCGCCTCCGCGAGGTTCTCCTCGGAACTCTTGCCGGTGTACCACGACGAGGCCGGCTCGTTGGGGTAAAGCTGCGCCATCAGGTAAAGCGACGCGTAGTACATCGCCCAGTGGTTCTCGGTGTCGCCGCGGAGCTGCATGACCGAACTCCAGGCGCGCCGGATCGCGGCCCGCGCTTCCGGAGAGAGTTTGTCGCGGCCGAGGTACGCGACACCCGCCGTCGGGAACATCCAGAACGGGCTGCTGCCCGGTGTCTTCATCAGCTCGATGACGCTGCGGGAACACCGCTCCAAATCGCGTCCAAGCGCGAGGCGGGCCGATACACCCACGAGGTCTCCGATGAGGGGATCGCTCGGCTTCACGAGCCCGGTGTACCATTCCAGCACCTCCTGGATGCGCGCCTCGTAGGCCACCCGGCGCTCCTCCGCGCTCGAAACCGGCAGGGTCGATGGCATCGGCCCGACGTGTGAAGGCTGCGCCCGGAGACTCGGCGCGCCGCACAGCAAGAGCGCAATCGCACTCCACGAGAAACGAGACCACACCCGGCGAGAAAAGGTCGTCATGGGCGCGCTTCCACTGGGGGTTTCTTCACGAACAGGAACTGATTCACGGTCGATCCCTTGAGCCCCGTCTCGCTCCACGTGCGACCGAAGTCCTCCGAACGGTACACGTCATCACTCCGCACGCTCACGTAAAGCGCCTCCGTGTCGGGATCGATCGCGACCCGCATCATGCGTCCCTCCGCAGGCAGGCCCGCGTTGCGTGGGATCCACGTGCGACCGCCATCCTCCGAGACCACGACGCCCTGATTCCAGCTCGAAAGCGCGATCCGCGCAGGATACCGCACGCCGAACTCCACGTTGTACCACGCGCCGTCCTCCGCCAGGTCCGGAATCCGCGACCACGTGACTCCGGAGTCGCGCGAGACATGCACCCCGTCCCGCTGCGTGGAGGCGATCCACCACGCCGGGTTCGTCGGTGACTGCCGGACGTCGTAGACGGTGGCGCGGGTCGCCAAGACCCGACGCCAGCGCATGCCGCTGTTCTCCGAAAGAAACACGCCGGCCTCGCAGCCGATCAGGAGGCGACCGACTCGCGCCCGGTCGATCTCGATCGACTGGGTGTACTTGCCCCGATCCGGCAGCCCTTTTTCGCGGCGCGACCAGGTCCAGCCCCGATCCGTCGACACCGCGAAGCCATCGGGCAGTGCCAGATAGACGGTATCCGGAGCGTTGGGGTCCACTGCGATGTCCTTCGGTTCGGTCATGTCCCAGCTGGTTGCGATCCGGAACCGCTCCCCGCCGTCCCGGCTGAAGAGCGCCCCATTGAGCATCGCGAGGTAGATCATGCTGCGATCGCGCGGATCGAAGGACGCCGCGCTCACATGCAGCAGATTCGGACCGAAGTGGTCGAAGCTTCCATCCTCGGTCCGGCGATAAAGCCCGCTCAGCGTGACCAGCTTCGAGCCGATCACGTAGCTTCGATTGATGCTCGCGCACAGGATGAGCTCGTGCGCGGGAGCGACGACGGTGGCCGACGGCGCAGCGGAGGCCGAAGCCCCGGGGGTGGACACGGCGGCGAGGCCTGGAAGGGCGGCGAGACCGAACGCGACGGCGGCCGCCAGGGATCCGAACCAGCGCGCCGCACGCCCACCCACCTTCTGGCGTTGCTCCGCGGAGCGGGACCCGCCAACACACTTCCACTCTCCGCCATGAAACTCATCTCGCGATTGCTCATCCTTGCCCTGCTTCCCGTTGCCAGCCCGACGCGCGGCCATGCCGCCGCGGCCATGCCGGAGGCGCGCCTCGCCGAGCTCGGCCTGACTCTTCCCACGCCCGCGCCCGTGGTGGCCAATTACGTTCCCGCCGTGCGGAGCGGCAACCTGGTCTTCCTCGCCGGCCAGATCCCTCGTTCGGCCGATGGCAAGGTCATCACCGGCAAAGTGCCCGCGACCGTCACCGAAGAGCAGGCGCAAGCGGCCGCCCGCACGTGCGCCCTCCAGCTGCTCGCCGCGCTCAAGGCCGAGATCGGAGACCT
>CAZEJZ010000447.1:0-3183 GCA_964512415.1 uncultured Opitutaceae bacterium | reverse complement strand
GAGCGCCGCCGCCGGCAGGAGCACCGCGCTCACCCACACCCACGCAGGAACGGCGGGGTCAGCGAGCAAGGGGCGCGCCCCGGACGGCACGCCGGGCAGGACCTTCGGCACGGCTTGCAGCGTGCCCAGCCAGAGGGCCCCCAACGCCGCCCACCCAAGCACGACCCCGCGCAGATCCGCCGACCCGGAAGCGACCCGGAGACGCGCGCCGAGGCCCGCCCAACCGCACGCCGCGAGCGGGCCGGTGAGGACGAGCAGCGCGAGAGACCCACAGTTATCCCAGTGCGAGACGCCCCCAAGGAACGGCACCCGGGCGATCCAGCCCGGCGGCACCCACCCGAAGGTGAACGCCGCCACGGGCACCAACGACCACGCCAGCACGACCGCGCCGCGCTCCGGCCGCAGCGCACGCCACGTCGCCACGAGACCGAGCAGGCCCACGAGCACCACCGCGTTGGCGGAGGGATTCGTCACCTGCGCGCCGGGTTGGAGTGGTCGGTAGAAAATTTCGTCGAAGAATCCCAGCAGCAACCCGGGCGGGATTTGGAAGACCGTCGGCACGTCGTACGCCGTCGCCGACCGACGCAACGCATCAAGGAACGGCAGCCACCACGGCGCGGCCAGCAACGCGGCGGAGAGGACGGCGAGCAGCGGCCAGGTCAGCGTACGTCGCCGGCCCGGCGGACACTCCGCCACGAACACGGCCAACCCGGCCGCGTGCAGGACGATGCTCAGCACGACCGCTTCCTTCACCGTGCCGCTAAGCACGAGACAGAGGCTGGCGGCGACGAGCACGGCGGCGGCGGCGACCCGATCGCGGCCCCGACGCTCCACTGCATCCACCGCCCACCACCAGCCCAGCAGCACCCACGGCGCGTAACCGACCGTGAACGTGGCCGGGTGGATCACGCGGTAAACGTAGAAGCCGACGAAGCCACTTGCCGCGCCCACCCACGCCGCCGCCCCGAGCGATCGCGAGGCACGCCACGCCAGCAAGCCCATGCCCCAGATGAAGAGAAAGCGCGCCGCGAGAAAGCGCAGGTCCCACGCCCACGGCTCGCCCCCGGCCGCGAGCACGAGCAGGTGCAGCGGGTCGCCAAACATCGACTGGCCCTGGGCCAGCAGATCGACGCCCGCCGCGTTGTAGCGATTCCAGAAGGGCAGTTCGCCCTCAGCCAAGGCCGCCCGCTGCACCTCGGTCCCAGGGAGGTGCTGCCACAGCAGCGCCCCGGAGTCCGCCCCCCGCACCTCCGCCCCCAACGCCGCCGTCGATTGCGGCACCGTGGGAAAGCGGTCGTAGAGCAGCTTCGCGCCGGAACCGGCGGACACGAAACTTCCCCCGAGGAAGACGACCGGATACGCGCTCGCAAGCGTCGCGATCAGGGCGACGCCGGCCAGCGCGAGCCGGGGATGACGCGCCGACCACGCGGCGACCGATCCGTTGACCTTCGTGCGCAGGTCGACGCGTTCCAGCCACGCGACCAGCGCCAGCAACAACAGCCAGACGGGAAGCACGAGCAGAAGCACCCGCCCCACCCTCGCCAGCCACCCGGTGCTGAGAGTCAGCGGAGTCCGGAACGCGGCGCCCAGCGCCACCTCCGTCGCCGAGTCCGTGGGTTCGATCTGCACGGCGTTCCGGTCGACGCGCAGGCTCGCCACGCCGCTCACGGCCTGCCACGCGCTGGGCGGCACCGGGAGCAGCACGGCGCCATCCGGTCGGATGAGCCGCGCCTCCACGAGACGCACTCCGCCCGGGCGATCCAGCAAGCGCAACCGCAGCGCCCGCACCGCGCCATCGGGGATCACCAGCCGCAGCGTCTCGGGACCCGACGTCCCTTGGACGACCCCGCGGCTTGAGCGTTGCGCGGAAAAACCTTGGCCGACGTCGGAGTGGAGTTCCGCGACACCTGGCAGGGACGACTCCAGGACGATCTCCAACGCGTGCCGCTCCGCCCCGCGCCAGAGCCCCCGCAGCCACGGCGCGCAGAGCAGGAGCGCCAGCAACGCCGGGAGCAACCAGCGTCGGGCCGCGTCGACTACGGGTATCATCGCGGTCACCACGAAGCCGCCGGCCCCGGAGGAACGCAAGCCGTGACGCGGAGCCGCGTCGCGGGAAGAACCCCGCGCCGCCGTGGAGAAACGTCCCGTGACCGCTCAGCTCGCGGCCTTCGGCGCGGGAGCGCCCTTCCAGAACGCAAACACCCGGTCGGCGGCGGCCAGCGCGGCGCGGTCCCCGTGGACCAGCCCGTAGAGCGTGAGGGCTTGGATGATTTCGCCGTGGTTCACGTTCTTGGGGTCACCGAAGTAGGACTTCTCCTTGCCGACGCCGGTGCGGGAATTCCCCTCGACCTCGATCGAACCGTCGGGTCGGATCCGGCTGATCTGCCACGCCATCGCGACGGGCAGCGCCGCCTCAAACTCCGGGATCGGCAGATGCAGGGCGAGGACCTGTCCGAAGAGGATTGAGACCGCGTTGTAGCTGGAGTCACGACCCCCGTTCTCGATGAAGATACCCTGAGCGTCGCGCAGCGTCAGCCCGTGCGCCACCAGCCGGTGGGCGGCGGCGATCATCTCGTCGTCGCGGAGAGCCAGCCCGCAGAGGCCGAACGCCTTGGCGGCGATGAAGATCCGGTTCACGGCCTTGCTGCTGTTGTCGATGATCGTGTCGTAGCCCGAAAGGATGAAACGGCCGGCGCGGCGGAGCTTCGGTTCGAGCGCGGCGAGCCGCTCGCGGAAATGCGGCTCGTGCGGGGACTGGCGGATGACGAGCACGGCGCGGCCCATTTCCTGGAGGAAGAAGAAGGCCGTCTCGACCGCGGCGCCGAACGGGCGGGCGCTCTTGCCGTTGGGGCGGAGATTGGCGACGAAGCCCCCGTCGTCGCGCTGGTGGGCGAACGCGACTTCGATCCCGCGCCACGCGTCCTCGGCCAGCTCGAGATCGTCGAGCACGACGCCGGCGATCACCCCGCGGCAGCAGCCGCGCTGCGGGCCCGCCTCCAGCCACGAACCGGCCTGCCGGTTGCTGCCGCTGAGGCCCTTTGCGTCCGGCCGATCGCCGATGAGCGCGCGCAGCCGTTCCGCCGGGATGCGGCGGAGGATCTCGTACTCATTGGGGCGCGTGGCCGGAGCGGCCGTCCCGGCGGCGCCGAGGCGCCGGACGAGGGACGGAGCGGTGAAGGCCCC
>CAZEJZ010000446.1:0-3200 GCA_964512415.1 uncultured Opitutaceae bacterium | reverse complement strand
ACCCACGATCACAGCCACGGCCCTGACGGCCACCATCACCCCCACCCCCACCCCCCCCCCTGACACCACCACCAACGACCCCCTTCCCCCCGTCGACGGCCCTGGGCTCGCCCGTCCTCCGCGTCCCCACCGTCGCCCCCGGGGCAACGCCATCCGGGCCGTCCCAGCGACCATTCGCCCGCCTCCACGCCACTCCCCACCGTCTCCGTGATGCGACCGAGATCGGCCGCCACCACGCCGCGCGCCAGGAGCGGACCCGCGAGCGCCTGCGCCACCGGATGCGGATTGTCGCGCACGAGCGCCAGCAGTGCACCCTGCGCCTCAGCCGGGAGATTCCCCAGCGCCTCCGGCGCTCGCAGCACCGGCGCCTCCAGGGTGAGCGTCCCCGTCTTGTCGAAGATGACCCGACGGATGCGCCCGAGGCGGGCGTAGACTCCCGACTCCCGCACGAACACCCCGCAGCGTCGCAGGGCCACGGTCGCCACCTCCGCCGCCAGCGGCACCGACAGACCGATCGCGCAGGGACACGACACCACCAGCACCGCGGTCACGACCGACCACGTACGCGCCGCGTCGCCGGTGACCACGGCCCAGACCACACCCGAACCGATCGCGATCGCGAAGATCGCGATGAGATAGCCGCGGATGATGCGCTCCAGCAGGGGATCACGGTCCGGCTCCCGCTCCATTGGACGCAGCAGCCGGGCGAGCAGCGACTCCCCCCACGGCTGCAGGGCTTCGACGACGATGGCGTGGCGGCTGAGCAGCACGGCGCCCGCCGGCACGCGCTGACCCGGATGAAAGACGCGCGGCGCCGGCTCGCCGTTGATCGACGCGAGAGAGAATTCGGCGGCCACGGAACCCAGCCGTAAGTCTACGGCCAGGGTCTGCCCGGGCGCCACCTCGAAACGGTGACCGGTCCGCAACGCCTCCGGGGAAATGGCCCGCCCCTCCTCGCCTTCACCCAGCAGTCGTACCTGCGGCGGCTTCGGCTGCCGGGCGAGGAGCCGACGGCGGTTCCGGTCGACGGCCGCGACCTGCGCCCAGCGACCGATCAACATGAGCACAATGAAGGAGCCGACGAAGTCGAAGTAGACGAGCCGCTCATCGCCCACGAACCAGCCGTAGAGCGAGCCCGCGAAGGACCCGACGATGCCCACTGCGATGGGCAGGTCGATGTGCATCGCGCCAACCCGCAGGGCTCGCCACGCCCGTTCGACGAAATACAGTCCTCCCGTCAGGAAGGAAAGCGTGGCGAACACCATCGCCAGCAGCCCGAATAGTCGCGCATACGCGAAGTCGCGCTCCATTCCGAAATACGTCGGCAGCGTGAACAGCATGATGTTCATCGCGAAGGCGGTGCCGAGGCCGATCCGACGCGCCAGCGCCCGCGACTCGGCGCGATCGCCCTCGCCGGCCTGGTCGACGGGGCCCACCAGGTAGTTGAAGGCTTGCAGCCGGCGACCGAATCCGGCGGCGTCGAACGCACCGGTCGCCCAGCGGAGACGCATTTGACCCGTCTGCGCATTGACGCCCACCCACCGCACGCCCGGATCCTGGTTGGCCAGTCGTTCGATCAGCCACACGCAGGCCGCGCAGGAAATCCCCTGAATTCCCAGGGGCATCTCCGCCGTACCGTCGCCGGCCGCCGCTTCGGCGCGTCGCTGCAGATCGCTCAGCCACGCGTAATCGCGCGTCTCAAACACCGCCGGATCCACCGGAACCGTGATCGCATCCTTGAACTTGTAGTAGTCGTCCAGACCCTGCTCGCGCACCAGCCGGTGAACGTATTCGCAACCGGCGCAGCAGAACTCCGCCCCCGGTGGATTCGGGGCGCCGCAATGCCGGCACTCGGGCATCGCTGCCCGACGCGGCGACACCGGCAGCCCCGCATCGCCGGCAGGAAGCGCCGCGCCGCTGGGCAGGAAGGAGTCCACGATTGTTGCCATGGCTAGAAGCAGACGAACGCCCCGGGATCCGGAGCGACGAAACCCAGCGTGCTACGGGCGCGCCACGCCACCAGGAACGCCGCACCAAGCGCGAGGCCGAACTGAAGGCGCGCCAGACCCGCGCTGCCGAGGTGACGCCGGAGCCATCCCATCTGAGCCTGTGCGATCCAGAGGAGCGGAACGGTGCCGAGCCCGAACGCGAGCATCCATTCGGCCCCACGCAACGCCGAACCGGCGAACGTGGCCATCGCGATCACGAGGTACAGCGGAGCGCAGGGCAGCACCGGCGTCGCCGCACCGACCAGAGCCGCGCCTCCCACTGGCCCCAAACGGCGCGCGAGGCCCGGCAGCGCGAGCGAGAGCCGCGCCAGCGCAGCCGGCTTGGGCAAGCGGCGGTCGAATCGTAGGGCCAGAGCGAGCAGCAGCGCCACCAGCAACCACGGCGCCCACCGCGCCGCTGCGTTGCCCAGCCACTCCAGCGGCACCCGCCCCACCCCACCCGCGACCGCGCCCAGTATCGCGTACGCCGACAAGCGTGCCACGTGATAGGCCGAACGCGCCACCACCGCGTCCGACTCCGGTCCGCGGCTGCCGCCAAAGACGCAGGCCAGCGGGCCACACATGCCCGCGCAGTGCAGGCTCGTCGCCACTCCCGCGAGAAACGCCGCCGCCGAGGAGTCGATGGGGGAAGGGGTCATCGAGAGGATTCGGCCCGCGGGACCCGAATGAACTGCGTCTGCACGCGGCCGGCGGCGACGAACAAGGCGGTCCACGCCAGCGCCAGCAGCAGGAAGCCACCCGCCACGCCGAGCCACACCAGAAGGGCCGTACGCCGCGCTCCCCGCGCCGCCACCCCGGACCCGACGTCCGCCGTCGGCGCCGCACCGGCCCTTGCCGCAGCGGAGTGTGCCGCAGCCGCAGGGAAACGCGCATGAGCCGACCGGCTCATGGCTTGCCTCCCCCGCTGGCCTGACCCGCCGACCGCGCGTCCTCGGCGTGCAGCAAATCCGCCTCCGGGCCGACGAATTCGACGCGGCGCTTCAATTCGAAGGACCGACGCTGATCCCGCACCTCGATGTCGACGTGGAACTGGCCCTGGTAGGCTGCGCGGGACTGCCGCAGCACGAGGGGCTGCACAATCTCTCCCAGCGCCGGCACCTCCACCGGCTGCTCGAAACCGCTCCGCTCGACACCCGTCGGCACATCCTCCACCGCGACCTCGAAGACCACGGGGACGCCCTGCTTGTTGAC
>CAZEJZ010000445.1:0-3202 GCA_964512415.1 uncultured Opitutaceae bacterium | reverse complement strand
CTGGGGGGCGCGCCTGGCCGAGCGACCCGTCGGGCTGGAGGGGGATCTGGCGTGTTACTCGTTCAATGACTTCAAACACGTGAGCTGCGGGGACGGTGGCATCGTCGCGACGAACGATGAGGCCCGTGGCGCGGGTCTTTCGAAGTGGGGTGACAAGTGCTACGACCGCGTCGGGGGCGGCCGTGAGCCGGCGGAGCTGGCACCGAATTACCGCATGAGCGAGCCTCAGGCGGCGGTCGCCGCCGCCCAGCTCACCAAACTCAATGCACTGGTGGCCACGCGCCATCGCTTGGGCACGCGGCTGACCCACGCGCTGCGAAGCGTTGCGGGGGTGCTTCCGCCGGAGACGCTACCGGGTGCGTACCACTCGTACTGGTTTTACTTCCTTCGACTCGAGCTGGGCCGTTTTGGCGTGGGTCGCGATGCGTTCGCCGCAGCACTGCGGGCGGAGGGCGTGGCGGCGGGCGCGGGCTACATTGTTGCGCCTGTTTACCGCTACCCCGTGTTCCAAAACCACAACTTCTTCGGCGGTCACTGGCCGGTCCGCGATAGCGGTCTGACGCAGATGGATTACCGCTCCGTTGAGTGCCCGACCGCCGAAGCCATCTTGCGCGATGGCATTACGCTGCCCATCAACGAGGCCATGACCGATGGCTACATCGACAAGGTAGCCCGGGCCATCGATGCCGTGGCGAAACGGTTCCGCAAAGACTGAACCTTGCCGCGGGGGGGGCGTGGGCACCGGGACCGCGACTCGCTGGCTACGCCTTCACTGTGGACGTCGCGAGCCGTAGGCTGGCTGCGATGTGATCGACGTCGTCCTCGGTGAAACGCCAGCCGATCGGCAGCGCGACGAAACGCGTCGTCAGGTCCTCGGTCCGGGGAAAATCCTCCGCGCGATAGCCTGCGGCCGGCCATGGCGCGAGGCCGCGGAAGGGCGACAGCGCCGGGTGCGCGGTCTGGCCCGACTTGACGTAATCCCGATGGTACTGGGGATAGGTGCCCGTTCGCTTCTGGCACCAGACGCCTGCCGCATCAAGCCGCTCCCGAAGGCTGGTCGCAGCGTCGGCGGAGGACGCGTAGCCGTAGAGCTCGAACCCGAAGTCACCGTCCGGATCGGCCAGGGGGCGCCAGGAAAAGCCGTCCAGCGAGCCCGCCTTTGTCACCAGGCGGGTCTTCAACCGCCGGCAGTGATCGCGGATGCGGTCGAGCTTGCGCAACTGCGCCAGCGCCACGGCGGCCGTCAGCTCCGACATGCGGTACTGTCCGCCGGCGAATGCCGCCTCGCGGGCCGGGGTGATCTGGGTGTGGTGGGGACGGTACTGACCGAGGTCGCTCAGGCGCACCGCGCGTTCGTAGAGCCGGAGATCCCGGGTGGCGACCAGACCGCCTTCACCCGCCGTCATGGGCTTGTTGTGCTGGAAACTGTAGATCGCCGCGTCTCCCCACGAGCCCAACGGACGCCCCCGGTAGGTCGCGCCGGGCGCCTCGGCGCAGTCATCGATCACGAACAGTCCGCGCCGGTGCGCGGCGTGCAGGATCGGATCCAAGTCGGCCGCCGCGCCCTGATAGTGGACGACGAGGATCGCGCGGGTGCGCGGGGTGGCCTTGCGGGCGATCTCCTGCGGATCGAGGCAGAGCGACGCGTCGACTTCCGCGAGCACGGGCCGCGCCCCGGTCCGCACCACGGCCGTGAAGCAGGAGATCCAACTCCACGCGGGCACGATCACCTCGTCACCCGGTCCAACGCCCGCGGCGGCGAGGGCGATCTCCAGCGCGGCCGTGCCACTGGTGACCCCGAGCACGTAGGGAACGCTGAAACGCGCCGCCGCCTCCCGCTCCAACGTGGCGACCATCGGCGGAGGGTTGGCGGGATCGTTCCCGTAGCAGCGGAAAAGCTCACCGCGCCGCAGGACGTCGAGCACGAGCGCCTCTTCCTCCGCGCCAATCGCGGCGGATCCGAGGCCGAGCGGGGGACGCGGACGCGGGGAACTCATGACGCCGCCGTTTCCGGACCTTTCTCCGGCAGTCGCACGACCAGATCGCGGGACGAAAGAACGAAACCGAACTCCACCGAGACACGCCAGAGGGCCTGCTGTTTCTCCCGCTCCTCCCGCGCGGTCTCTCGATTCTCGACCGCGGTGACCGCATCCTCGAGAACGGAGCAGATCACGCCGTGCCGCGCCATGTCTACCATGCCCCCCGGTGACATCAGGAGACACCAGTTGATCGCAAAGCCGGCGTAAATGAGGTGATTGACTCCGTGCGCGCGGCAGAGAGCGGCGAGCTGGTTCGCATCCTCGGCGATGCCTTCGTCGCCGATCGGCCTTGCCGCCGGGGCGAAGTCGAGCTTCTGAAAGCCCGTCGTGATGTCGGACTGGTTGTGCTGCCCGGGGCAAACTTCATTGCGGCGCAGGGTGCGGAGCGCCTCGTACACCGGATCGGGCGACACCTGCGCGTGGACGGGCGACGGACCGGCGAGCGTGCGCGCACGCTGGAAGCCGGGGAGGTGGGAATAATAGTCGCGACCACCCCCCACCACATGAAACAGCGGCAGCGGCGAGCGTCGGACGCTCTCCAGCAAAGGAGGAAACACTTCCCGCAGGATCCGCTCGGCCCGGCCGTAGTATTCGACCGCGCGCCGCCAGCCCGGGTACTCGTGCGGCTGGCCGCAGTCCCACGCGTGCATCACCACGACGGCGGTGTGATCCAGCGAGACATCGATCTCGCCCGACTTCCAACCGCCGTAGGCCTCCGCCGGCACCTCCCGGGTGAGGTCGGCGTCGAACTGCTGGTACAGTCGGGTGGGAAGACGGAGGACGCGGCTCATGGGCGGGGCAACGGGACGTGGGCGCGCGCCGCGACCTTGCGCAGGGCAAGGCCGATGGCGATCAAGAGGAGACCGGCGATAAGGTTGCGGCTGGCGGGCGCGAGGGCGGATCCGGGCAGGAACGTACACAGCGAGAGTACGACGCCCAGGACAAGGGTCATAGTGCCGATCACGCCGTACACCGCGAGACCCGCGTGCGATGCCGCCGGCGCATCCGGCACCGGCGTACGAAGATCGGCGTCGAGACGCTCGATCTCGGCGTTGCGCGGATCATTCGGACGATACCAGCGCGCCGAAACAGCAAACACGACGGTCGCCGCCACGGCTTCGCTGAGGACGTTGCGCGCCAGCGGATTCGATTCCCAGACACCC
>CAZEJZ010000444.1:0-3209 GCA_964512415.1 uncultured Opitutaceae bacterium | reverse complement strand
AGCGCGAGATGATTTGAGCGATTCCCGTGAAGTCGCGTGTCTCGCGCCGCGCCCGGCGCGCTTCGGCACTTCGCGTGAAGCGCCGCGCCGACCCCCACGCGGGCGACGCGCGTGCCTACGCTGCGGCCCATGTCCGGGACGCACTCGCCGCTGCACGACGCCTTTCCGAGCACGCATCGAACCTGGATCGTCGAGACGCTGCGCGGTGCGCTCGCGAGCCGCGAGCCCGGTGCCCGCGAGCGCGCGCTGTCGGACCTTCGCCGCCACGTGATGCAGCGCTACTTCGAGCCGCTGCGCGTGTACGCCAAGGGCAGCAGCTTTCGCACGATGGGCGAGAGCGCCGATCTGGTGAACGGCTTCTTCGCGAGCCGCCTGGCGCGCGACGACTACCTGGCCAAGTGGGCCGAGAGCAGTCTTCCGCTGCGTCGTTGGCTGGCGAACGGCCTGGTGCTGTACCTGCGTGAGCGGCTGCGCGAAGGGCGCATCGGTGGCCGGCCGGTCGAGGTGCGTGATCCCGCCGATCTCGAGGCGCTCGACATTCCGGCGCTGCACGAGCCCGACGCCGCGATGGCGATGGAGCGCAGCTGGGCCGAGTCGGTCGTGGCGGGGGCACTGCGTGCCACGCTGTCCGGTCTCGAGGAGTCCCGGCGGCAACCTGCATGGGAGGTGTTCCAGCGCCACTTCGTGCAGGGCGAGACCTACGAGGCGATCGCCGCCGCGACCGGCCGCGCGCTGCTCGACCTGAAGGCCGACGCGAAGCTCGTGCAACGCCGGCTGCGCGCCGAGGTGGAGCAGCAGCTGCGCGACGACGGCGTGCCGGAGTCGCGGTTGGAGGAGGAGACGGATCACCTCATCGCGATGCTGATGGGGGCGTGAGCGGGATGGCGTTGCGGGATGAGCACGACTTGGAGGTGGATCCGGCGCAGGTGCGCGGGGCGTTGCGGGCGCTTCGGGAGTTGCAGGAGGGGGTGGATCCGGGGCCGTCCGCTCCGCAAGCGGCCCCGATCGAACCCGCCCGAAGGCCACGCCAAGGGGGTCCGCTCACCATTTTGGCGCTTCTTGGCGCCTTCGCCTGTCTCACGGTGCCTGCGGCGCTCTTCTCCGGTGGGCGCGGTGCGTCCATGTCGCGGTCCGTGCCTTCGTTCCGGCCTTCGGTCGGCGGGCCGCTTCCAACCCCCTTCGGGCCCGTGGGGCCGGAGCAAGAGAGCATGCGTCGATCGAATCTTCTCGCGATCACTACGACCACTGTGATGACCACCGCTGGCGTCGCCGCGGCTCAGGACGCAACGTTCATGCCAAGTGACACCATCTCGGTCCAAGGCAGCACCAACACGATGGCTGAGATCACCATGGAGTGCCGAGTCTGGATTCCCTCCAGCTGTGCTCCGATCCTTCCATTTCCGAGTTCGCTGAACGTCGGGCATGTCCTCAGGCAGCAGAAAACGCCGTTCATGGACCAGTACCTTCGCATAGGCCCTGACGGGATCATGATCGCTCTTGTGCCGGTCATCCTGGATACCGCATTCCCGACGACGATGCCGAAGAATCAGTGGTGCCATGTGGCGGTGGTAAGGAAGGGCGCCGCGGTCAAGGCCTTTGTCAACGGGCAGCAGGTCGGGTCCGCAACCTGTAGTTCAGGGCCCGTCGGGACGACGGCAACCCCCGATGTTCGGATCGGTGCGCCTGTACACAATGCAGTCGGCTACCCAGACGGTGGCTTCACCGGCCGCATCGACTGGCTGCGCGTGAGTTCCGTGGCGCGCTACACCGCAAACTTCACCGTCCCCACTGAGGACAGCCTGATACCCGCGGACGCGTCCACCGAACTCCTGCTCCGCTTCAACGAGGCTCCCGGTGCGTCGCAGGTCCGGGACGACAGCCCGCATCACTTCGCCAGCGTGGTGGGCGATCCGAGCAGGTTCCCGAGTGGCGCCGCCACGGCACCACGATTCCCCGGCCCCGCCGTCTGTCCGAGCGATCTGGACGGAAACGGTGAAGTCGATGTGTCCGACATCTCGCTGCTGATGCTCGAATTCGGTCCTTGTCCCTGAATCCATTCCGCATGATCGCGGTACGCTCCCCCCGCGATGCATGATCGATCGAACGAACCGGGACGGACTCGACGCACTCCTGTCGCGTTCGTGATGCCGCTGGCCATGGTCGTGCTGCTCGTGGCTGCGGGGCTCATGGTTCGGCAGACGCGCTCGGTCTCCGACGAACGCGTCGTCGACCTCTTCTCCTTCGTTCCACGCGGTCTGGTGCAGACGCAGGCCGCGATCGATTTCGGCGCAGAGGAGGAGAGCACGGACGACGGCGTCGCGTGGATCCGCGCCTACCACGACTCCCTCCATGGCTCCTTCGAGGTGGTCCGGGGCGATCGGAGACTGGCCGCCGGCGAGAACTACCGATTCGTGGTGCTCGACCGGATTCCCATGTCCGGCGAACCGGTCGAGTTCTTTCCCGGACTGATGGAGGATCCGGCGGACCCTGCCAAAGTCGAGGCCGACCCGTCTGTCGCCTTGACCGACGTGACCGGCGACGGCGTGCCCGAGGGATTGGTGTACGAGTGGAGCGGTGGCGCCCACTGCTGCTTCGCGCTGTGGGTGTTCCAGTTCGTGCCGGCGTTTCGCGCACAGCGCATCGACGCGGGTGACTCAGACCACGGAGTGTTCGAGCAACTCGACGACGATCCTGCCCTCGAGATTTCGCTTCCAGACTGGACCTTCGCCTACTGGGAGACTTCGTTCCCGCAGTCGCCGGTGCCGAGGATCGTGCTCGACTTCGACGGCCAGATGTGGCGCCCAGCTGCGAGGCTGATGCGCGAGCCGCCCCCGGCGACGCTCGACGGCGAGGGCTTCGCAGCGCGGTGGAAGCGTTGGCAGGCGCACGAGCGGGACCCTTCGGGTGACTGGCCGCGCGCGCCTTGGGAGGTGCTGCTCGACCTCATCTACGCCGGCAACGCCGCGCACGCTTGGACGCTGCTCGACGCAGGCTGGCCCGGCGACGCCGCGGGCAAGGCGGAGTTCCGCGCGCGACTTCTCGAGCAGCTTCGCAGCAGCGAGGCGTGGCCGGTCCTGGTCGAGCTCAACGGCTCGACGCTGAGCGGTTGAAGCGCGCGCTACGCTGCCGTCATGCCGGGCTCCGCTGGAACGACCGACCACTTCCCCAGCACCCACGCCACCTGGCTCGCCGAACGCGTCACGCTGAGC
>CAZEJZ010000443.1:0-3216 GCA_964512415.1 uncultured Opitutaceae bacterium | reverse complement strand
CTCGCGCTTGAGGTAGATCTTGGCACCGCCGCAGTGCTGCGTGAGGCGCTCGGCGAAATAAAGCTCAGTGGGACGCCCCGCGAACTCCTTCAGGTGATGGGTGAGTTCGTCGCGAAACGCCGGGTCCTGACGCGCCGCGGCGTAGGCCGCTCCGACGTCCGACAGAGCGGTCATCAGGGTCTCGGGCACAAACACGCCCCCGTAGCGGCCGAAATGGCCGGCCGGGGTCGGAAGCGACTGCGGATCAACAAGGGCGGCGACGGACATGCTCCCTCAACGAAAGCCGCCCGAAGCCCCGGTGGCAAACGGCATTTGCACTCCGCTCCCGTCCGAAGGCCCCATGACCCCGTCCACCGATCAGCCTTGGTCGATGCGCTGCCGCACCATCGCGACCACGTCAGCGAAGCGCGCGCGGTTGGTTTCGTCCGCCGCCACGAGATTCTCATGCGCCGCCAGCACCAGACGCGCGCTCTCGATTTCCGAGCGCGCCTTCTCCGCCAGCGGGCTCGCCGCACCCGCCGCCACGGCCGGGAGCGAACCGTCGTCGATCGTCACGAGGCGGTGCAGACCAAGATTACGGACCAACTCAAGGTTGCGGGGATTCAAACGCGCGAGCACGAGCGAACCCGCCGGCGTCCGACGCCGCAGCTGGATCGCCAGACCGGCCAAGACGCCCAGAAACGTGCTGTCCATGCTGGTGCAGCCGGCGAAGTCCATGACGAACCGTACTCGTCCCTGACCCAGCCGTTCCTTGCAGAACTGCTCCAGCGATCCGCTGTTCTGGAACGATGCGCGTCCCTCAATGCGCACCGCCACCGGGTCGCTCTCCGGATCCACCAAGAAGACCGGTCGGGAAACGTCCGCCATGGAGAAAGGGAGCCCGTCGCGCGGCGCCGTCCAGGATCGCAGGTCGAGACCCCGAATGGCGCCGTCGCGCCCAGCGCATCAGGCCTTCGCGACGATCTGGCGCAACACGTAGGGCAGGATGCCGCCGTGCTGGTAGTAATCGATCTCGATCGGCGTATCGATCCGGCAGCGCACGACCACCTCCTCGACCGCACCGCTGCGGCGGGTGATGCGAAGGGTCACGTCTTGCTGCGGCTTGAGCGCCCCGGTGAGGCCGAGGACGTCGTAGGTCTCCGTGCCGTCGAGCTTCAGCGTCTGCGCGGTCGTGCCTTCCTTGAACTGCAGCGGGAGGACACCCATGCCGACCAGATTCGACCGGTGAATGCGTTCGAAGCTCTGCGCCACCACGACCTTCACGCCGAGCAGATTCGTTCCCTTGGCCGCCCAATCGCGCGACGAGCCCGTGCCGTACTCCTGCCCGGCCAGCACGATCAGCGGCGTCCGCTGCTCGGCATAACGCACCGCCGCATCGAAGATCGAGAGCTTCTCGCCCGAGGGCTGGAACAGCGTGTTGCCGCCTTCCTCGCCACCGAGCATGAGGTTCTTGATTCGCACGTTCGCGAAGGTGCCGCGGGTCATGATGCGGTCGTTGCCGCGACGCGATCCGTAGCTGTTGAAATCTTCGAACGTGACGCCGTTCTCGAGCAGGAAGCGGCCCGCCGGCGACGACTTCTTGATCGCACCCGCCGGCGAGATGTGGTCGGTCGTCACGGAGTCACCGAAGATCCCGAGCGCCCGCGCGCCACGGATTTCCTCGATTCGGCCCGCGCTCATCGAGAACTGCGCGAAGAACGGAGGCTCCTGGATGTACGTCGATGACGCCTCGAATGCGTAGACGTCACCCTTCGACGAGGGAATCTCGTTCCACTTCGGATTCTGCGCGGCGAAGTCGGTGTAAAGCCGGCGAAACACGTCCGGCTTGAGCGCCGCCTGCAGCTGATCGCGCACTTCCTGCAGCGAAGGCCAGATGTCACGCAGGAAGACGGGCTTCCCGTCCCGACCGGTTCCGAGCGGCTCCTGGGTGAGATCAATGTCCACCCGACCGGCGAGCGCGAACGCCACCACCAGCGGCGGCGACATGAGGAAGTTGCTCTTGATGTTCTGATGGACGCGGGCCTCGAAGTTGCGGTTGCCCGAGAGCACCGACGCGGCGACGAGGTCGCTCTTCACCACCGCCTCCTCGATCGCCGGGGCCAACGGCCCCGAGTTGCCGATGCAGGTCGTGCAGCCGTAGCCAACGGTCTGGAAGCCGAGTTGGTCGAGGTAGGGCTGCAGTCCGGTCTTCTCGAGGTAGTCCGTGACCACACGCGAGCCGGGGGCCAGCGAGGACTTCACCAGCGGGTTCACGCTGAGTCCCTTCTCGACCGCCTTCTTCGCGAGGAGGCCAGCCGCCAGCATCACCGAGGGGTTGGAGGTGTTGGTGCAGCTGGTGATCGCCGCGATCAGCACGCTGCCATGACCAAGGGTGCCATTCGCCGTGCCGGCGACGGGCGTGCGCAGGGAGAACTCCTCCGCTTTCTTCCCAAAGCCATTTTCCGTAACCGGCTTCGAGAAAGCGCCGACGAATTCCTGCTTGAGCTTCGGCAACTCGATCCGGTCCTGGGGACGCTTCGGCCCGGCCACGCTCGGGACCACGGTGCCGAGGTCGAGCGACAGCTCGGTGGAGTAATCGATGTCGCCGCGCTGCGGGATGCCCCACAGGCCCTGAGCCTTGTAGTACGCTTCGTACAGTGCCACCGCCGAGTCGTCGCGACCCGTCGCGCGCAGGTAATTCGAGCACTCGGCGTCGATCGGGAAGAAGCCCATCGTCGCGCCGTACTCCGGGGCCATGTTGGCGATCGTGGCACGATCCACCACCGGCAGCGCTGCGGCGCCCGGACCAAAGAACTCAACGAACTTTCCGACCACCTTCGCCTTGCGCAGCATCTGCGTGAGGGTGAGCGCCAGATCCGTCGCAGTCACGCCCTCGCGGAGGGCGCCGGTGAGATGCACGCCGACGACGTCAGGGGTGAGGAAGTACACCGGCTGCCCCAGCATGCCGGCCTCGGCCTCAATGCCGCCCACACCCCAGCCCACGATCCCGATGCCATTGATCATCGTGGTGTGAGAGTCGGTGCCGACCAGCGTATCCGGGTAGATGACGCCCTGCCGATCCGCGAGCACGCCCTTCGCGAGGTATTCAAGATTGACCTGGTGAACGATGCCGATGCCCGGGGGCACGACCTTGAACGTGTCGAAGGCCTGCACGCCCCACTTGAGGAACTGATAGCGCTCGCGGTTGCGGGAGAACTCCAGCTCCAGATCCTTCCG
>CAZEJZ010000442.1:0-3227 GCA_964512415.1 uncultured Opitutaceae bacterium | reverse complement strand
TCCTGCGGCCCGTGGAAGGGGATCAAGCAGCGCATCAACATCATCGATACCCCCGGCCACGTGGACTTCACGGCCGAGGTGGAGCGCTCGCTCCGCGTTCTCGACGGTGCCGTTGCGGTGTTCTGCGCCGTCGCCGGCGTGCAGCCGCAGTCGGAGACCGTCTGGCGCCAGGCCAACAAGTACCGCGTTCCGCGCGTTGCGTTCATCAACAAGATGGACCGCACCGGCGCCGATTTCTTCCGCGCGATCTCCGAGATGCGCGAGAAGCTCAAGGCCAACGCCCATCCGCTGTTCATCCCGATCGGCAAGGAGGAAAACTTCAACGGCGTCATCGATCTCGTTCAACAGATCGCCTACATTTTTGACGAGACGACCGATCCGCTCGGCATGACCCCGGTCACGAGCGCCATCCCGGCTGACTACGCTGCGCAGGCCAAGGAGTACCGCGACCGCCTGATCGAGGCCGTGTCCGACTTCGACGATGTCATCGCCGAGAAGTATCTTGGTGGAGAGGAAATTTCGGTCGACGAACTGACGCTCGGCGTCCGCAAGGCGACGATCTCGCTTCAGTTCACGGGCGTGATCCCCGGCTCCGCTTTCAAGAAGAAGGGCGTGCAGCGCCTGCTCGACTGCGTGGTGAATTACCTCCCGAGCCCGATCGACGTCCCGCCCATGAAGGGCCAGAACTCGGACGGCCAAGAGGTTGAGGCCAGGGTGGACGACAAGTCGAAGCTCGCCGGTCTTGCGTTCAAGCTCTGGAGTGACCCGTTCGTCGGCAAGCTCGTGTTCTTCCGCGTCTACACCGGGACCATCACCAAGGGCATGTCGCTCTACAACCCGCGCACACGCCGTACGGAGCGCGTCTCGCGTCTCGTGCTCATGCGCGCCATCGAGCGCGAGGAGATCGACATCGCCTACGCCGGTGACATCTGCGCCCTCGTCGGCGTGAAGGACGTCATCACGGGCGATACGCTCTCCCACGAGGACAACGACATCCGCCTCGAACCGCCGTCCTTTCCGGACCCGGTCATCGCGATGTCGATCGAACCCAATTCCAAGGCCGACCAGGAGAAGATGGGCACCGCCCTTCAGCGTCTCGTGGCCGAGGATCCGACGCTCCGCGTCTCGACCGATCCGGATACGGGTCAGGTCATTCTCGCCGGCATGGGAGAACTTCACCTCGACATCATTCGCGACCGCATGAAGCGCGAGTTCAAGGTCGAGGCCACCGCCGGCAAGCCGCAGATCGCGTACCGCGAGACGGTCACGACGCCGGCTGACGCGGAAGGCAAGTTCATCCGGCAGTCCGGCGGCAAGGGCCAATACGGTCACGTCGTCGTCAAGATCGAGCCGAACGAGAAGGGCAAGGGTATCGAGGTCGTCAACGAGATCGTGGGTGGTTCGATCCCGAAGGAATTCATCAAGCCGGCCACGGACGGCATCCTCGAGGGCACTAACAACGGTGTCGTCGCCGGATATCCGACGGTCGATGCGATCATCCGCATCATCGATGGGTCCTTCCACGAGGTCGACTCGTCCGAACTCGCGTTCAAGATGGCCGGCATCTTCGCCTTCAAGGAGGCGATGAAGAAGGCCAAGCCGATCCTCCTCGAGCCGATCATGGCGGTGGAGCTCACGACGCCCGAGGAGTACCAGGGCGATCTGATGGGCGACATCAATCGTCGCCGCGGCACGATCCAGGGCATGGAGAACAAGGCGGGTGCGTGCATCGTCACCGCCGCCGTCCCCCTCGAGACCCTGTTCGGTTACGTCACGGACATTCGTTCCCTTTCCAAGGGGCGCGCGAGCGCCTCGATCACGCCCTCGCACTTCGAGCAGGTTCCCAACGCCCTGCTGCAGAAGATCGTCGAGGCTTCCCCCAAGGCGCCGGCGCGCACCTAACCTCCGACTTCCGCCATGAAAGGCCAACGCATTCGCATCAAGCTCCAGGGTTTCGACTATCGCGTCATCGATCAGTCGGCTCTGGAGATCGTCGAGACCGCCAAACGCTCGGGCGCCCGCGTGTCGGGTCCGATCCCGCTGCCGACCCGCATCGACAAGCTCTCGGTCAACCGTTCCCCGCACGTCGACAAGAAGTCGATGGAGCAGTTCGAGACGCGCACTCACAAGCGCTTGATCGACATCATCGAGCCGACGGCCCAAACGGTCGACGAGCTCAAGAAACTCAACCTCCCTTCGGGCGTCGACATCACGATCAACGTCTGAGCACCCGGAAGATCCTTTCACCCACAGTCTAGCGGCCACTCTCTCCGGCGAGGAGAGAATCGCTAATGTAGGTCTCCAAACGGAAACCCTCCACCTACCACTTAGCCCATGTCAATCAGCACACTTATTGGCACGAAACTCGGAATGACGCAGGTCTACGACGCGCAAAACGTCTTGGTCCCCGTCACCGTCGTCGAAGCCGGACCCTGTTCAGTGGTCCAAGTCAAGACCGTCGAGAACGACGGTTACGATGCCGTCCAGATTGGCTTCTCCAAGCGCAAGGACAAGAACGCCTCCAAAGGCGAGTCCGCGCATGCGAAGAAGGCCGGTCTCGAAACCACGCCCCGCGTGCTCTCCGAGGTTCGCCTCGAGGCCAAGTCCGCCCTGAAGCAGGGTGACGTCGTCACGGTTGAGACCTTCAAGGAAGGTCAGCTCGTCGACGTCATCGGCATCACCAAGGGCAAGGGCTTCCAGGGCGTCGTCCGCCGCTTCCGCGTCGCGGGCGGTCCGGCCTCCCACGGTTCGATGTTCCACCGTCGCATCGGTTCCATCGGCATGCGCCAGACCCCTGGCCGGTCGTGGAAGAATCAGGCCATGCCTGGTCACATGGGCGGCGATCGCCGTACCGTGCAGAACCTCCGGGTCGTGAAGGTTCTTCCCGAGAAGAATCTCCTGCTCGTGAAGGGTGCCATTCCCGGCGCCAACGGGGACGACGTGATCGTCCGCACCGCGATCAAGGGCCAGCCCAAGGCCAGCGCCTAATCGAGAGGATCCCCAGCAATGAAGCTCAAAGTTTACAGTCCTGACGCCTCGTCGAGCCGCGATGAGGACTTTCCGAATCTCCCCGTCTTCGAAGGCGACAAGGGTCTTCAGGCGCTCAAGGAAGTGATTGTCGCCATCCGCGCCAATCAGCGCCAAGGCACGCGCTCGACCAAGACGCGCGGCGAGGTGTCCGGCGGCGGCAAGAAGCCGTCGCGCCAGAAGCGCACCGGTCGCGCCCC
>CAZEJZ010000441.1:0-3228 GCA_964512415.1 uncultured Opitutaceae bacterium | reverse complement strand
GTTCGTCGTCCTGCCGCAGCTGCCGCTGACCCCGAACGGCAAGCTCGCCCGTCGGGCGCTGCCGGCTCCGGGGACGGATGCCTCAACGGTGGATTTCGTGGCGCCCCGCGACGACGTGGAGAAGGCGGTGGCGGCGCTGATGCAGGAGATCCTCGGGGTCGAGCGCGTGGGCGCGGGCGACAACTTCTTCGACCTTGGCGGCCAATCCCTGCTCGCCGCCCAAGTGCTTGCGCGACTTCGGCAGGTTTTCCAGATCGAGTTGCCCCTGCGCGTCTTCTTCGAGACCGCGACCCCGGAGCGCCTCGCCCGGGCCTTGGTCGCGGCGGAGCCCGCGCCCGGACGGGCCCGGCGCACGGCGCAGGTCTGGCTCCAAGTGCGCGCGCTCAGCCCGGAGGACCGGGCGCGTCTGCTGGCGCAGCGCCGCGGCTCGAACTCCTGAATTCTCGCGCCCGACCTCGCTCCCCCGTGATGAAGCCTGACCCTGCCGATCAAGAACTCGCCCTGCTTGCCCAGTTGCTGGCGGAGGAGGGAATCGAGCGCGTGGAGACCACGATTCCACGCTTGGCGGAAGGCGCGTCCGTGCCCACGTCGTTCCAGCAGGAGCGGCTTTGGTTGCTGCAGCAGATGGAGCCGGAGTCGACGGCGATGAACATGTCGGCGGCCCTCGCTCTCGACGGTCGCTTGGACGTTCCGGCGCTGTCGCGGGCGATTTCTGCGGTGGTGGATCGCCATGCCGTGCTCCGGACCACCTTCGCGGTGGAAGGCGAGGAGTTGCGCCAGCGCGTCGCTCCGCGGGCCGCGTTCACGCTCGCGGCGGAGGACGTGCCGGATGACGACGCGGTGACGCGTCGCGTGGCTGAGGAAACCCAGCGCGTGTTCGACCTGCGTCGTGGACCGCTTTTCCGGGCGGCGCTCCTGCGCCGTTCCCCCGAGCGCCATGTCCTCATCATCGCGTTGCATCACATCATTGGCGATGGCTGGTCGATCGGTGTTTTTGCGCGGGAACTGGGGGAGTGTTACGCGGCGCAGTGCACCGGACTCGAAGCCACGCTGGCTCCGCTGCCGATCAGCTACGGCGACTATGCGGCGTGGCAGCGCGCGCGGCTCGGCAAGGCGCAGGTCAGGACCGGTCTCGACTGGTGGTGCCGCGAGCTGGCGGGTTTGCCGGAGACGGAGCTCCCGACGGATTTCCGCCGACCGGCGGTGGCGGGACCGATCGAGGGCGGGCGTGTGGCCTTCGCGTGGCCGCCCGCGTTGACCAAAGCCCTGCGCTCGCTGGCGGAGGCGGAGGGCGCGACCCCGGCGATGGTGGCGACGGCGAGCCTGCACGCGCTTCTCGCGCGGTACACCGGCGAGACGGACATCGCGGTCGGCATGCCCTCCGCGAATCGAACGCCGTCGGAGGTCGAGAACCTGATCGGCTTCTTCGTGAACCTGCTCGTGGTCCGGACCCCGGTGGATGGTAAATCCGGTTTCCGCGCGCTCGTGCGCTCGGTGCGGCAGCGGATGCTCGCGGCGCACGAGTTCAGTGAGATTCCCTTTCAGCAGATCGTCGACGAGCTCAAGCCGTTGCGACGGGCGAATCGTCATCCCCTGTTCCAAGTGGCCCTGGCCTTCCAGAATGCTCCGGGCGGTGCGCTATCGTTGCCTGGTCTGACCGTCGCTCGGCTGGATGATGACCAGACCGCGCGCTTCGACCTTGAGGTCTTCCTCAGTGAACGGGACGGCGCATTTGCGGGCACGCTGGCCTACGATCGGCGACTCTTCCGCGCCGAGACGATGGCCCGGCTGGCCGAGCACTGGAAGACTCTGCTGACCTCGGCGCTGGCGGCGCCGGACGTGCCCCTCGCGCTGCTTCCCATGCTTTCCGCTGCGGAGCGGGCGGCACTGCTCGATGTGGACGACGCCACCCGACGCCGTTGGCCAGCCGGCACGGTGGTCGATCTTTGGCGCGACCGCGTGGCCTCGGCGCCTGCCGCGATCGCGGTGCGGGATGGAGAGACGACGTGGACGGTGGCGGAGCTCGACGCGCGGGCCAGGAGCATCGCGGCCGAACTTCAGCGCCGCGGCGTGGGCCCGGAGAGCCTGGTGGCGGTGTGGCTCGACCGCAGCCCGGAGCTCGTGGCGGCGATCCTTGGCGTGTTGGAGACCGGAGCAGCCTACCTGCCGCTCGATCCGGCGAATCCGGTGGAGCGCCTCCGCTACATGCTCGACGATAGCCGTGCCGCATGGGTGCTCGGCCGGGCCCGACCCTCTGGGGCGCCCGAGGCGCTCTGGATCGACCTGGAATCGCTGTCCCCGGCGGTCGCGAAAGAGAACGCCCGACCCGCGGTCGCGATCCGGCCCGAGAGCCTCGCCTATGTCATCTATACCTCGGGCTCCACCGGGCGCCCGAAGGGCAGTGAGATCACGCATGCCGGCCTGATCAACTACCTCCGTTGGGCAGTGGAGGCCTATGATGTCGCCGCAGGTCACGGCGCTCCGCTGCATTCCTCGATCGCCTTCGACCTGACGGTGACAAGCCTCTTCCCCCCGCTGCTGGCCGGATGCCCGATCGACATCGTGCGCGAAGCCGCGGGTCCGGAAGGACTGGCCCGCACGCTCCGGGCCGGACACGAGGCCTCGCCGGTGAAGGTCACGCCGGCGCACCTCCACCTCCTCAACGACCTGCTTCGTGCCTCCGAAGCCCGGGGTCGCGCGCGTTGCTTCGTGATCGGCGGAGAGCAACTCCTGCCGGCGCACGTGGCCTTTTGGCTGCGGCATGCGCCGGAGACGCGCTTGATCAACGAGTACGGCCCGACTGAGACGGTGGTCGGCTGCTGCGTCCATGAGGTCACCGATGCGGATCTCGACGGTGAAGTCATCCCGATTGGGCGCCCGATCGCGAACACGCGACTCTACGTGCTCGACGCGGCTCTGGAGCCCGTCCCGAACGGCGCGCCGGGCGAGTTGTGGATTGGCGGCGCGGGGGTTGCTCGCGGTTACCGTTTCCGTCCCGACCTTTCGGCGGATCGTTTCCGTCCCGATCCCTACTCGCCGCGGGCGGGCGCGCGCATGTACCGCACGGGCGACCGGGTGGTCCGCCGTGCTGATGGGGTGCTCGAGTTCCTCGGCCGCTGTGACGACCAGTTGAAGTTGCGCGGGTATCGGGTGGAGCCGGGGGAAATCGAGGCGGCGCTGGCCTTGCATCCCGCCGTCAGGGAAACATCGGTCATCCTGCGCGAGGAC
>CAZEJZ010000440.1:0-3233 GCA_964512415.1 uncultured Opitutaceae bacterium | reverse complement strand
CACCCACCCGCTCGTCGACAACCGGACTACCCGAGGGCTCGGCGGATCGTTCGCAGGGCGCAGCTTCACGTCGAACACCGAAGTCGAAGCGACCGGCGGCCCCCCTTCTCCGTCAGACCGCTTTCCCGGCGACACCGAAGCATCAGGAGCCGAATCGGTTCCTCCGGCGATACTGCCCCGGCGAAAGTCCGGCGCGTTTCTTGAAGAAGCGAACCATGTACTCGTGATACTCGAAGCCGGCCAGTTCCGCGATCTGCGGCAGCAGTAAATCGGTCTCGAGGAGAAGTTGCCGGACGCGACGAAAACGCGTCTCCTGAATCTCCTCCAAGGGGCTGCGGCCGAGCCAGTGCGCGAACTTCTTTTCGAGGTCGCGGCGGGACATGCCGGCGGCGCGCGCGACGGACGCGACGTCCACCCCGCGGCATGCGTTTTCCCGCACGAAACGAATCGCCTTGGCCACTCGCGGATCCGGCACCGCGATCACGTCCGAGGACTGCCGCACGATCACCGGGCCGGGTTCGGTGATGTAGTTCGCGTTCGGAACCCTCTCACCGTTCATCATTCGGCTGAGCAGCGCGGCGGCCTCGAAACCGAGTTTCTGCACGTTTTGATCGAGACTGGAGAGCGGCGGAGTCGCGACCTCACATAACACCGGATCGTTGTCCACGCTGACCACCGCGACATCGTCCGGTACGCGGATCCCCGCGCGACGGCAGGCATCCAGAATCAGAACCCCCTGGGTATCGTGGGCGACCATGATCCCGATCGGCGTCGGCAGCGTGCGAATCCAATCGCCGATCTGTTCCTGCTGCTGCTCCCAGCCGAGCCCTGGCTCCGCCAGGGTCGGACGGATCGAGACCGGGCCGCAGCCGCGCTCCTGGACGGCACGAACGAAGGCCTCGCGCCGCCGCCGATCCCAGCCCTTGTCACCCGGAACTCCCACATAGGCGAAGCTGCGCAGACCCCGCTCCAGGAAATGTTCCGCGATCCGATTCGCGATCATCTGCTGATCCGGCATGAGCGTGGGCAGGCTCGGCTTATCCACGAGGTGGCGGAGGCTGACGACGGCTATGCCACGATCGCGAGCCATGCGGCAGTTTCGCAGATCGAGGCTGCGGGTGATGATGCCATCGCCCTTCCAGTTCGCCAACCACGACGGATCGGCGTCATCCTGCCCGCGCTCCATCGTGAAGATCGACCACGGCCCGTGCAGCCTCATGTACCGGGCGATGCCGAGCAGGATTTCACGGCCGTAATTCTTCGAGGTCTCAATGATGAGCGCGACGTGGGGCGGGTCGTTTCGTTGCTTCGCCAGACGCATTGCGCAAACGGTCAATCTACTTGCTCAGGGCGTCAATGCCCCTCCGTGCGCCGTGCGCCCGACTCTCTGCTTGCCCGATCTCCGGCGTCCGCAGGCCCACGCCCTCCGGCCTCAGGGCCGCTGCGTTCCACCCTCCCTACGCCTTTCCCTACGCACTCGAGCGACTTCTCGGATTGATGAAGATCCAGCAGAGCGCCGAGACGAGGTAGAGGCTGGCAATGAGCTGCAAGGGGAGTTCCCAGCGCCCGGCGGCCCCCGAGCGCTCCACGAGCCACGCCAGCACGATCGGCGACAGCATCGCCCCGACCTGGCCGATTGTGTTCATCGTGGCACTTGCGAGGCCGGACTGAGCCGTGCCGATCTCCATGCAGCTCGCCCACGACGCCGCCAGCGCGAACATCGACGCCCCGCCGGCCGTCGCGAGGAGCAGGGCGGCCACGTGCGGGCTGTCGGTGAAACGCGTGGCCGCGAACATCGCGCCGGCGGCCACGGCGTAGGCGGCGCCTCCCACCAGCGCCCGGCCCAGCCGCAGTCCGAAGCGACGCGCCACCCAGTCCGTCGTCACTCCGCCCAGCAAGTCGGCGGGCACCGCGAACAGCATCGGCAGGCCGGAATAGAGCGCGAGTGACGCCTTCGAAAAGCCGAGGGTCCCGAGGAAGGTCGGAAGCCAGGTGATCACGAAGTAGAACCCGTAGGAATTCGCAAAGGCGACGACGCACAGCAACCAGAGGTGAGGGTTGGACAGCAGCGACTTCATCATCGCGCCACCGGGAGCCGGAGCCCGGCCCGGAGACTCCTCCACCAACCCCTGGTTGATGTGGCTCAACTCCGCCTCGTTCACCGCCGGATGATCCGCCGGTCGATCGCGAAACCAGCGGAGCCACGCCAGCGTCCAGACGAATCCCAACGCGCCGAAAACGATGAAGAGGGTCCGCCAGCCGACGAATTGGAGCAGGAAGAGCACCAGCGGAGGAGTGAGTCCCGCAGCGAGGTGAGCCCCGGAAAAGAAGATCCCCTGCACGCGACCGCGCTCCGTCACGGGGATCCAACGGGAAAAGACGCGGGTGGCATTCGGCCACGCACCCGCCTCGCCTGCACCGAACAGAAAGCGAATCACCCACAGGCTGGCAAAACCGGTGGCCGCCGCGGTCAACAGGGTGAAGGTCGACCACCACACCACGATCCGCGCCAAGACCCGCCGCGCCCCGATCTTCTCTCCCCACCACGCGGCCGGGACTTCAAACAGGGCGTAAGCGAACGTGAAGGCGCTGAACACGTACCCCATCTGCGTCATGCTCAGCCCAAGATCGGCGCGGATCGTTCCGGCGAGAACGCCGATGCAGGCGCGGTCGATGTACGTGACCATCGCCAGCGCAAAGCAGAACCCGACCACCCCGTAGCGCGCCCTCGACGGGATCATGACGCCGCGTTCCGAGGGAGAAGCACGGAGGCCCCCGCCCGGATCATACCGAAGCCACGGCGGCCGGGAGCGTCACCGCGGCCGGATACTCATTGCAGAGATAATGCTTCCGCGGAGCGTCCTCCACGATGACCGGGAAACGGGTCAGGTCGGCGAAGAAAAAGTTATCCTTGAGGTCATCGCACACGGAAGACACCTCGCCGCTGACGGTGTAGCCGATTCCGTTGATCTTCATCCCGGTCCCTTCCTCGCCCCAGAACTGATGGATGGTCCGCGCCGGGATGCAAAGGCTCTCGCCCGGCTTCAGGCGCACCGTTTCGCCGCTGTTGATCACCCGCCGGCACCCGTCCACCTGAATGCTCAGTTGGCCTTTGGCCGGCCGGTCATCCTCGGTGACCCGCGTGAGTTGCACCATGATGTTCCCGCCCCCCCGGTTGATGATGTCCTCGCGCTTGGTCCGGTGAAAGTGCGCCGGCGCCCGCTGCCCCTCGG
>CAZEJZ010000439.1:0-3235 GCA_964512415.1 uncultured Opitutaceae bacterium | reverse complement strand
GCCGTGTGCGGCGCCGCCACGCCCGGTATCGCCTGGCCGAGGAGGCGGCGCCGCTCTCCTCGCCTGGGGCAAGAAGCTCAGTGCAAGCAGCGCCGCGGACACATTCACCGCGGCCGCCAGCCGGAGCGCATCCACTACACCGAGATTCCCGATGAGAACCCACCCACCCAGCAACGCTCCGAAGCCCGCTCCCAGCGTGTTCAGTCCGTTGAGCCAACCGATCCGCTCCGCCAGTCCGTCGACGGAGCGCGACACCGCCCGCGACAGCAGCGGCAGCGAAGCACCCATCAGAGCGGTCGGAAGCACCAGTCCGACGAAGCACACCGCAAAGAGGACGAAGGTCGACTCCACCGATCCTGCGAGATCCATGGCGAGCCAGTCGTAGAGGAACGGCTTGGACACCAACGCGAAGGCGCCCACGCCGCACTCGGCGATCGCGAAGGCAAGCACCGCCCGCGCGGGAGAGAGGCGGTCCGCGAGCAGGGCACCCACGACCGAGCCGAGGCCGAGCCCGGCGAGAAACGCACCCACGACCAGAGCCGCAGCCACGGCATCGGAGCCCGCGAAGACGCCCAACATCCGCTGCCACGCCACTTGGCAAAGCAAAGCGGCGAAGCCGGAGCCGAAGAACGCAAGAAAAAGCCGTGACATGCCGAGAGCGAAACGGCGCCGGAACATCGCGAACGTGCGATCTCCGGTCTGCCGCAGATCAGTTTCCCCGCCACCGCGCCGATGACAAACCAAAGTGCACTCCGCGTCTCGCTGCTTCCGAACGGAGGGTTTCAACGCTGGAAACGATGCCCCGCGAGACGGCCCGGCAACACCTTGTCAAATTCACGACCCCGACATATCCTCAGCGGGTCCGTGCCGCTCCCGGAAACCGAATCCTCCCTACCGCGATGACTCCTGCTGAACAGCGCTCCATTCTCAACCTGATGGTCCATGCGGCCCTCGCCGACGGCCGCAAGTCCGAGGGCGAACGCGAGGCCGTACGCAGCGCCGCCGATTCGCTGGCGAACGCGGGCGGAACGGCGCTGGCCGGCGTCTATCAGGACGTGCTGCTCAAGCGCGTGACGCTCGAGGAGGCGGCGGCCGCCTTGCAGTCGATCGAGCATCGTCAGCTCGCCTACGAGATGGCGGTCTGCGTCTGCGACACCGACGGTGGGCAGGACGACACCGAGCGCGCATTCCTCGCGCGTCTCCGGCGGACGCTCGGCCTCGAGGGAGATGCGACGACGACGGCGGCCGCGGCGCGAGCCGACGCGATCACCGAGGCCGCCTACGCGCCCGTGCCAAGCGTTCCGCCTCCGGTTCCCCAGACGGCGGCCGTCGCGACGGCGACCGCGGTTGGCATTCCGAGCCGGGTGCCGGAGGCCGAGCTCGACAAGTCCATCCTGAACACGTCGATCCTGAACGGCGCTCTGGAATTGCTGCCCCAGTCATGGGCCTCGATGGCCATCATTCCCCTCCAAGTGCGCCTGGTCTACCGCATCGGCAAGGCCTACGGGGTCGAACTCGATCAAGGACACATCAAGGAGTTCATCGCCACGGTGGGAGTCGGTCTCACCTCGCAGTACGTCGAGCAGATCGGCCGGAAACTGATCGGCGGCCTGATCGGCAAGGTGGCGGGTGGCATGGTCGGAGGCATCGGCCGAGCCGCGACGGGCGCCGCATTCTCCTTTGCGACCACCTACGCACTCGGCCACCTCGCGAAGCGCTACTACGCCGGGGGCCGCGTCATGTCCGGGGCGCTCCTGCGCAGCACGTTTCAGGACCTGCTCACCGCCGCGAAGGGAACCCAGCAGCAGCACCTCCCCGCCATCCGCGAACGGGCCAGCACCATCACCTCGGGTGAATTGCTGGATCTGGTGCGCCGCTGAGGCACCCACACGGCGCCGTCGCGATTGGGCGCACGCGGCCGGACCTCCGGCCGCTCAGTGGGCACCGAAGCGCTCGTCCTCCGGCAGGGGCTTGTCCTTGGTCTCCGGGGCGAACGGCAGCACGATCAGCCCGAGCAGAAAGACGGCGCACATGGTGAGCGCGGCCGGCCGCATCGGCTCGGCGTAGTCCGCATAGACCTCCGTCTTCAGCAGACCGATCAGCGGGACCCCCGCCGCGGCGACGAAGCGCCCGACATTGTAGCAGAAGGACGTGCCGGTGCTCCGCAGGTGCGTGGGGAAAAGTTCAGGAAGGTAAATCGCGTAGACCGCGAAGACCGAGAGCTGGAAGAAGCCCATGATCGGGATGAGCCAGAACGTCTGGCTCGCATCACGGTAGAACTGGAAGGCACAGGCGGTCGCGATCATCGACGTCGAGAACGCGAGTGCAAAGGCGCGGCGGCGTCCGAGCCGAGCAGCCACCCAGCTTGCGGTGAGCATGCCGAAGAACGCGCCGATCTGCAGCGTGAGCAGGCCCCAGCTCGCCCATTTGTCCACCAGCGGCCCGATCTGCGCCTTCGTCATTCCCTGCGCGAGGTACGTCTTGGTCAGGACGGTGCGGACCAATTCCGGGGTGAAAAAGCCGATGCCCCAGAGACCGATGACGCCGGAGCAGACGAGGAGCATGCCGATGATCGCGTTGCGGCGCCAGCGGGGATCGCGGAACAACTCCACGTAGGTGAAGGCACTATGCCGGTCGAGCTCTCCCGAATCCTTCATCCGCTGCCAGCGCTCCGGTTCCTTCATCCGCGCGCGGATGATCAGGGCCAGGAAGGCCGGAATCGCACCGATCACGAACATCCAGCGCCACGAATTGCCGAGCGAGATCACTCCGGCGGTCTCAAGGCTGGCCATGCCCATCCCGATCAGCGCCGCGGAGATGTTGCCGATCGCCGACAGCGCCTGCAGGGCTCCGAGCGCACCCGAGCGCGAGCGCGCCGGCATCACCTCGGCCAGCAGGGCCACGCCCACTGCGAATTCACCGCCCACCCCGAGGCCGGTGATGAAACGGTAGAACGCAAAGTCCCAGAACGAGGTCGAAAGCGCGCTGAGACCCGTGCACAGGGAATAGATCAGGATCGTGATCATCATGGTCTTCGCGCGCCCGATGCGGTCACCCAGAGCACCGAACACCAGTCCACCTGTCGCCCACCCCGCGAGGAAAACCGAGGTCGCGTATCCACCCCACAGCACGGGGTCGCTGCCCTCCGGCAGGAGCGCCTTCATCGCCGGCATGCGCGACAGCGTGAAGAGCTGCTGATCGAGGCAGTCGAAGAGCCACCCAAGCGCGGCGACAA
>CAZEJZ010000438.1:0-3249 GCA_964512415.1 uncultured Opitutaceae bacterium | reverse complement strand
ATGGCGACCAAGCTGTGGTGTGGCAGACTGCGGTAAATCCAGTTGTAGCACCTCGTACAAGCCGTCGCCGTCGGGATCGAAGCACTCCCTCGCCCACTCGAGATGGCGTTCCAGCGCCGGTCGCAATCCGCGTTCCAGATCGGGATCCGCCGTCGCCCGCCAGCCTTGGATCGTCTGATCGAAAAACTGGGTCTGCGTATCGTACATGTCGTACGGCGTCGCGATCTTGCCGCGCCCGTGGAAACGCGACTTCGCGGATTGCTGCGTGCCGAGGCGGACCGGATCGGGGTCGGGCCGCTCCTTGTCGGGCGCGTCGGTGACCTGCCGCGCGAAGTAGACCGCGGCGTTGGCCGCGACGCGGTCGTGCCAACCGAGTGCCGTAGACCCGGAAATCACGCGCCAGCCCAGGAAGGGAATGTTGAACGACAGCGTGCCGTGGTGGAATTCCGTCGTGCGCGGGTGGTAGAGCGCGTCGATCGCGTGGCCGACCGACGCGAGCGCAGCGTCGAGAAAGGGATCGGGGGTCTCGGAGACAATCCGTTCGCTGGCAGCTTGGTGCTTCCATGCGTCGGCGAAGGCCACTGCCGCGTCGGGTTGCTCCAACGCCGCATCGGCCTTCACCGTGGCAAATCGCCAGTGGATCGTGGCGGTTCCACCCGCCAGCGGAATCACTCCGCCGGCGGCGGGCAGGCTCCCGCCCGCGCTCACCGCAAGTCGAGCCGGGGACTCCGACGCGGATGCATCGGCCACCCGTACGTCTCCCGCGCGATCAGGACCGCCCACGAACTCAAGCGTCGGGGCTTCGGCGGTCCGGAGCCCCACCTGGCTTCCCTCGATGCGAACCGTGTTCCCGGCGGACCACTCCGGCATGAGTCCGTATCCCAGCTCCGGTTTGCGCGGGTCGCCCTGGCGCACGATGTGGGGGTTGCCGCGCATCACCGGGTCCCACGACCCGCGATTCGCCGAGCCTGCGCCTCCCAGCATCCAGACCAACTGATCGCCCGGCCGCAGACCCTCGGCCTGCAACCGCAAGGCGAAGCCCTCCACATCGCGCAGGGGCACCGCCTCCAGACGCAGGTGCACGCCCGGAAGCGAAGGATCCGACATCCGCCAGGTCATGCGACCGCCCCGATAGCGCGCCTCCACCTCGGCGTACTCGTGCCACCACGGTCCGCGCCCCTCCCGCACGATTCCGGCGGTGAACGTGCCGCGCCCCAGTTGGCGGACCAAGGGACGGTCGCCGGTCAACACCACGGCCCGGCCCGGGACGATGCCGTAGAGCGGACGGTTGTTGAAGGCCGTGCGGTTGACCCCGACGATGTCGCCGCCGGAGGCGGCATAGCGCAGCTGGCCCGAGGCGAGGTACTCCGGCGTGAAGACCTGCCCCGGCTCGCGCCATGCGGGCTCCGGGGCCGGCGGCGCGGCGTGGAGAGCGCTCACCAAACCCAGGAACACCGCGGCGAAACAAACCCGCGTTCGACGGGACGAGCCGGGACGGGCGAGACCCGTGAGCGCGCGACGCATCGGGCGGGAGGACGTTCTCGATAGGTGCGGCAGCGGAGTCATCGCGGAGGCATTCACGGAGGAGAAAACCGGAGACCGGGCCGAAGGTCGATTGCGACGGAGACACTCGGGAGAGGCAATCTCTGGGTCGCGCGTTTGAACGCTGGACGCTGCCCCGCCGGCGAGAGTCGATCGGTAAACGCTAGCTCCACAGCCCCAGCCGGCGTCCTTCCCAGTATGAGGCCACGACGTTTTCCGGCATTTCGCTGCTGAGGAAACGGGTGAAGTAGTTCACCTCCGGAGGCACCTGCCGGCCGTCCGGATCGGAAATCCAGAGCAGGTGGCGCGGCCGGAGCCGCTGGAGCGTGGTCGCGGCGAACGTGGCCGCCTCGTCACGCAGATCCGGGCAGTGCCGGGCGACCACCAAGGCGGTCCACTGGAAGCGGGCGAGGCAATCGCCGTAGACCCACTTCGAGGCGAAGGACAGCATCGGATGTCCGCCGAACCATTCCTCCCGCGGCAGGCGGCGCGTCATCTCCACCGGCCGCCAGCTACGGTCCCGCGAGGACACGAGGAACCAATAGAGGTAGTTCCAGTGGACGGGATCGAATCCGACCGGGTGGTCGGCCCACCACAGCGCGAGCACCCGGCGGAGTTCCTCCCGCGGGAACAGGTCCGGCACGCACTCGTGGATGATCGACGCCGCGATGGCGGTGAATTGGGAGTGCTGGATCTGCTCCCAGTGCGCGAACTCCCCCTCGGCGACGCGGGCACCGGCGATCACGTCCCAGCGCTTCGCCGTGTACGAGCCCTCGCGGAACTGATCGATGATCGCGTCGAGGCGGGCCCGTTTCTGCCAGATGCCGGAGCGGACGACGAACTGGTAAGCCTCGCGGTACTTCGCCTCGCCCGTGACCCGGTAGGCGGCCGCCACCAGCGCGGCCATGATCGCATTGTAGTCGGAGCCATCCAGACGGTTGTTCCACTTGCCGCCGCTCCGGTTGAAAATCGTGTAGTCGACGCGAATCTGGTAGTCCGCGATCGCCTTCAGCATCTCGCGGATTTCGGCCTGCTCCGCGGCGCCGGCCACCGGGAGAAACGACCACAGTCCCCACAGCAGATGCAGGTACTCGTCACCGGTGGTGTGCGCGGAGTACTCGAAGTGGAACGGCTTCCCCATGAAGCCTGGGACGCCCGCATCGACCCCGAATTGGAAGACCCGTCGCAGCGACCCGTAGGCCGCGCGCGCCGCGGCCAGCGCCCCCTCCTCGCCGCTCGCCTGATAGCGGATGCTCTGCGCCGCGAGGTGCGACCCCGAGCACGTGATCGAGTTCTCGTTGCTGAAGAAGTCGGTGATCGACTTGAAGTGATGGCCGAAGTTGAAGCTGAACTGATCCATGCCCGCCATGTCGGCCTCGGTCACCGGACGCAGCCCCTCGCGGGATACGTACGGCATGCAGACCATGATTCCGCTCGGATGCGATCGGCCCAGCGCCGCCAGCCGTTCGACCCGACGGGCCTTCTCCAGCGGCGATTGACGCTGGAAGTCCGGCAAAAGCGCATCCAGCGAACTGGAGGCTTCGTCGTCCGTCTCGCCTCCCGGCAGACGGTGGACGGACCAGAGCAAACCGGCGCTCGTCGTCGCCACGGTCTTCAGGAAGGCGCGACGGCCGGGGAAGGACTGCGGAGCGGTCAGGGGGGAAGCGGTCATCGCGGCTGGGTTTGGGCGTGAGGACAAACGCGGAC
>CAZEJZ010000437.1:0-3252 GCA_964512415.1 uncultured Opitutaceae bacterium | reverse complement strand
ATGCTGCCGATGGCTCCGCTGCTGCCGCAGTATCCGGACCGGAAACTCGAGAAACTGGCGGATGGCGTGCCCATCGGCCTGACGGTGCGAAACGAAGGTGCGTGGGTCGGACTCTCGACCGACGTGGGCGTCGTCTTCTTCACCTTGGATGGACTCACCCAGACCCATGCGATCAGTCCCTCGCCGGAGCTGCGCGGCCTGATCGAGGCGATGATTGCGCGTTACGCGCAACTGGAGATACGGGCGATGAGCGCGCAGACCCACTCCACCCTGAGCACGTTGCGCGGCATTCTCCGCTGGTGGTCCGACGTGGATCCCCGGCCTGAGTACCTCGCGCTGGTGCGTGAGCGGTACGCGCTTTACCAAGCCGTCGCGGAGACGGAGCACTTCGCGAACTACAACTGGTTCGATCGCCCGCACTGGACGGAGGCGTGCGCGGTGGTCGACTCGTTCCTGCTCGCGCTGGAGTTATGGCGCGTCACGCGAGAGCCCGCGTACCTGACGGCGGCGCACTGCGTGTACTTCAATGCTTTGAGCTACGCGCAGCGACCGAACGGGGGCTTTGGCTGCGACCACTGTGTCGGAGCCGACGGCCGCGTGGAGCTCTCGCCCCATCCTGAGATCTTCGAGGCGCCGTGGTGTTGCTCGATGCGCGGAGCGGAGGGCCTGGCGGTCGCGGCGCGCGCGCTCGCGGCGACGGATCGGGAGCGTCGGATGGTGGCGCTGCTGTTCTATTTCGAAGGTGATGCCACGGTGCGCTTCGCCGACGGCGCGGCGCGCGTGCGCTGCGTGAGCGAGTATCCCGTGGCGGGGCGGGTGGAGTGGACCGTGCTGGAGAGCACATTGCAGGAGCCGGTCACGTGGTCGTGCTTCGTGCCGCCCGGCGTCGCGGCCGAAGCGATGTGCCTGCGTCACGACGGCCGCGACGTCGCGCTGGAGGCGGATGGGCGGGGCTTCGTCGGCGCGGCGGTGTCGCTGAAAGCAGGCGCGCGCCTCGAGCTGCGGTTTCCCCTGAACCTGCGGGCGGAGGCGCCCGCCGCGGCGTCGAGGACCGAGGGCCATCGCCGTTTCGCGTATGGTCCCCTCGTGCTCGGATTGGAGGATTCGGCTGCGGGGAGGACGGGAGCGCTGCCCGCCGCCGTGGACTTTGCCGCGGAAGGGCGCGCTCGCTTCCGGTGCCGGCGGACGGGAGTCGTGCTCGCGCCGTTCAATGACCTCACGTACCGCTCGGAGGCGGAGGCGCGTGCGCACCGGACGCGGCTCCTGTTTCCCGTGAGCCAGCCGACGCCCGCGCCGGGAGAGTGAAGCCGGGCGTGGCGAGCACCTGTTCAAGCGTCAGGCGATTCACCGCCACGCGGGGTCGCTGAAACGTCCACGCCCGGAGGGCGGCTCCCGGCGCCTGCACGAGCAGGGTGGTCTCGACGACGGGGCAACCCGGGTCGACGCAGGGCGTGGTCAGCACGGAAACCACGGCGTCGGCGTCCAGCTTGAGGAAGTCGCTGGTCCACCGCTTGAGCGCCGCGGTTTCGGCCGCCGCGATCGATGGGTCGGATGGCGGCGAATCGACGGAGACGAAGCGATGCATGCCGCGGCGCGCGGGTTCAGGTGCCGCACTTCAGCACGTACACCGGACCCTTGGCCGTGCCGACGGCGAGCAACTGGTCGTCGGGTGACCACGCCAGACGCGTCGGGGCGGATGGCAGGCGGACGGTGGCGCGGAGGGGTTGGGCCCTTTCCGGGCTCCAGAGCAGGAGGCTGCCGTCCTCCGCGGCGGTGGCGAGCAGTCCATGGGTGCGCTGGAAGGCGACGGCGCAGACCTTGGCATCGTGGGGCAGCATGGCGGGCTCGCGTCCCTCGGGACCCTTGCCGGCGCAGTCCCAGACGCAGGCATCCTGTCCGCCTCCCGTGGCGAGCCAGCGGCTGGTCCGATCGAAGGACAATTCGCGGACCTTGCCCTCGTAGCCGCTCATGTGCAGCTCGTCGTCCTCGGCCGGAAGCCAGAGGTGCACGCTGGGATCCTGGTTGCCGGAGACGAGCCAGCGGCCGTCGGGCGACCACGTCAGCGCGTGAATGCCGTTGGCGTAGGAGTAGGTCCGGTGGGCGCTGAAATCGGCGCCGTTCCACAGCTGCACGCCGCCGAACGAAGCGGAGGCGAGCAAGGTGCCGCGGGGATGCCAGGCGAGGGCGCTGGCCGTCTTGGCAGCGTCCGCGAAGCGGTGGCCCACCGTGCCGTCGGGGAAGACGGCGGTGACGCTGCGCCCGGCGGCGGCGGCGAGCCAGACGGTGCTTGAGGAGTCCCCGTCGGGCGCGGGGCGCCACGCAAGGTGGTCCACCCAGCTGCTGCCGAGGGCGGCGGTCGCGGTGTGCTGTCCAGCGTCCGCGTCCCAGAACTTCACCGCTCCATCCTGGCCGCCGGAGGCGAGCAGGCGGCGTCGCGGGTGCCAGGCGAGGGTGTTGGTGCCGTCGTCGTGACCGGCGAGGGCCTGCAGGGCGGAGCCGTCGCGCGCGGCGCGGAGTGAGATCGGGCCGGCGGACGACGCGGCGGCGAGCTGCAGGCCGTCGTGGGACCACGCGAGATCGATCACGTAGTCATCGAGGGTGAAGGCCCAGTGTTTGGTCAGCTCCATGGACTCCCCACGCTGGGCGGAGAGGTCGCGGGACGGAAGCGCGAAAACACCGCGGAAGCGGGGCGGGATTGCGTCGCGCGACCGCGCGACGTACGGTCGGCGCATGGAACCGGAACCCGCGATCAACGTCTTGGGGAGTGAACTTCGGGTGTGCAGCACCCGGCCGCTGACGGGCTTTTTCCGTGACGGTCACTGCCAGACCTGCGCGGAGGATCACGGCTGCCACACGGTCTGCGTGGAGGTCAGCGAGGCCTTCCTGCTCTGGCAGGCGGAGGCGGGCAACGATCTCACGACGCCGCGTCCTGAGTACGACTTTCCCGGCCTGCGACCGGGCGACCGCTGGTGCGTGTGTGCCTCGCGTTGGCGGGATGCGGTGGAGTCGGGGGTGGCGGCGCCGGTGGTGCTGGCGGCGACGCATCAGCGCACGCTGGAGATCGTGCCCTTGACGCAACTCCGCGCGCACGCCTGCGGCTAGGCGGGCCGCGCGGGGTCAGGCGAGCTCCCAGAAGGGGGTGCCGCCGCCCGGGGCGACCACGGTGAACTCGCAGGCGAGTTGGGGGCGCAGGGTGGCGAGCATGCGCTCGACCGCGTCGGGAATGGGCGTGTTCTCGATTCTGGATTTTGG
>CAZEJZ010000436.1:0-3258 GCA_964512415.1 uncultured Opitutaceae bacterium | reverse complement strand
GTGCCCGCACCTCCGGCGCACACGTGGCAGACCGCTTGACCCTGAGCATCGGCTTGGGACAAGGGCCGGAGCGCGCCATCCGTTTCGGTCGAGAAGGCGTGCACGGCACCGGGCCGCATGAAGTGATCGGCCGCGGCCAGCACTCGGCCGTCGGGAGACCGGGCCAGATAGCAGGCATTGCTGATCTCGGTGAAGGTATCCTGAGGAGTGATTGCGCCGGTTGCGGGGTCGAACCGGCAGGTCAGGAGCCCCCGGCCGTGGGCCGTGAACCAGTCGCCGGGGCGGTTGTAGGTTCCGATGTAGAGGGGGAGAGTTCCGGACGTGGCTGACGGACTTGGAGCGCTGGCGGGGGGAGGGGGCATGGATTCGAGGCGGCGGCTTGCGTTGGTGGCCCCACGGTCGGACTCAATCCGGGGGCTTCTGGCTAGAAGGTGATCGTCAGCCCACCGTCGGCGACCAGACAGTGTCCGGTCACGTACCCGCATTGGTCGCCGGCGAGGAACAGAATGCAGTTGGCGATTTCGTCGGCCGTCCCGGGCCGCGCGAGCGGGATCTTTCTCCTTTCGACGTACCAGGCCTTGAACTCAGGCGTCTGGGTCTCGTCGACGCCGTTGATCACGCTCATCTCGGTGTGGGTGCACCCGGGGAGCACGGCGTTGACGAGGATTCCATCGGAGGAGAGATCGACGGCGAGTGAACGCGTCCACGCGTTGATCGCGCCCTTCGATGCGGCGTAGGCGCCCACGGCCGGTTCAGCGGCGAGCGATTGCGTGGAGGAGACATTGACGATGCGGCCGTGACCGGAGCGCGCGAGGTGGGGGCGAGCGAGGCGGGCGAGCTCGACCATCGCCTCGAAGTTCACGGCCATCGTCTCGCGATAGTGCGCCGGCGTGCTTTCGGCGAGGCGCTCGTAGTAGCTGAAGCCGGCGTTGTTGACGAGGATGTCGAGCCGCCCGTGCTGCTCGAGGGTTGCGGCCACCACGCGGGCGAGGCCGGCGGAGTCCACCACGTCGCAGGCGCACGCCGTGAGGAGCTCCGGGTGCTCGGCTGCCAGCGCCTGCAGGCGGTCGAGACGTCGCGCCACGGCCATGACGCGCGCGCCTTCGCGCGCGAAGCGGCGGCAGGTCGCGGCGCCGATCCCGGAACTGGCGCCCGTCACGATGGCCACCCGGCCGGCGAGAGATCCCATGACGGCGCTACCTCCAGTGTTTTGGCGCGGCGAACGCCCGCAGCGCGTCGGGATTGAGTTCCACGCCGAGACCGGGCTTCTGGGGCAGCGCCAGCTTGCCGTCTACGATGCGCAACTCGTCCACTGTGAGCTCACGACGCAGTGCCGAGTCGCACAGCTCCGGCGGGAGGAATTCGATGAAGGGACAGTGCGGAATGGCCGCCGCCATGTGCGCGCTGGCCGCGATGCCGATCCCCGTCTTCCAGCAGTGAGGAACGATCAGCCGCCCCCGGTCCTCAGCGAGCTGACAGACCCGCATGGCCTCCGTGAGCCCGCCGACCCGGCCGACATCCGGCTGGGCGACGTCGATCATCCCCCGATCGAGGAGCTCGATGAACTCGAAGCGCGTCTGCAGCCACTCGCCAGCGGCGATCCGCATCGGGGCCTCGCGTTGGAGGAAGGCGTAGCCCTCGAGGTTGTCCACCAGCAGCGGCGTCTCGACGAAGTAGATGTCGAGGTCCGCCCACTTCGAGATCGTCCGCAGGCAGCTCTTGGCATCCCGCCACAGGTACTGCACGTCGATCATCAGTGCGAAGTCGGGTCCGACCGCCTCGCGGCAGCTGGTCACGATCTCCGTCATCTGTTCATCCGAGCCCGACAGCGACTGGTGCCGGTAGGGTCCGGACAGCGTGCACTCCATCTTGCCCGCCTTGTACCCCAGCTCGCGGGCCCGCTTCGCCCACGCCACGAGCGAGTCATGGTACTGGGAGACCGTGTGCCCTTCGGGCTGGAGCGAGGCGTAGGGGACGATGTGATCGCGGTGCGCCCCGCCGAGCAGCTTGTAGACCGGCAGGCCGAGCGCCTTGCCCTTGATGTCCCACAACGCCATGTCGATCGCGCCGATCGCGGAAATCACCGCGCCGCGGCGCCCGCTCATCGCCGTCCCCGTGTAGAGCCGCTGCCAGATCGCGGAGGTGTCGAACGGATCCTGGCCGATCAACAGCTCGCGGATGCCGAGAGCCATGCTATGGCTGCCGGGGGCGTTGATGGCAGCGTCGACCAGCCAAGGGCCGGTGTCTGCCTCACCAATGCCGGAGATGCCTTCGTCGGTGTGGATCACGACGACCGCGTCGTCCTGCGAACTCGAGGTGGCGCTGGGATCCAGGCTGGGCAGGACCAGAATGTGGACTTCGATGTCCGTGATTTTCATGGGGACCGGACTCGCTGGGGAACGTTGGGCGGTGCAAGCCTATCGAGGATGCTCCGGGTGCGCCATCCCAGGGTGCGTCCCGGACGTGTCGGTTTGCGCACCGCCTCGTCGAGCGTTGCCGGCTGCGGAAGAGCGGATCCACCACTAGGGTCCTGTGATGTGTGCGCCCGAGGTAGGGGGGCTCCGCGGCGGGCGCGGCGCGGACCCGATCCGCCGCGCCTCACTTCTCGCACCGGATCCAGCGCGCATCGTGGGCCGCAAGCTCAATCGGAGCGCCGATGGGCAGTTCCTCGCCCGTGATCGCGTCGGTCTGCCGACGGTAGCGCATGGCCCCCGTCTGCAGGGTCGCCGCCCGCGCGGGACCGTCGTTGATGAGGAAGTAATGATCGGCGGCCGGAGCGGCGAGACGGTAGGCGACGGTCCCCGCGCAGGAGTACGGTGAGGTGAGGTCGCCGAGGGTGTGCTGCCGCAGCAGCGCCTCGCCGGCGGCGTTGCCGGGGCGGTGGCAATTGCCGGATGCCTCCCACCCCAGAATCACGGCTGTGCCACGGCCGTGCCGGTTCGCGGTCACCGCGGCGCGGCCGTCGTCGTACCGGGCGAGCACGGAGGCGGTGGTCGGCGTCAGGGCGGCGACGAAGCCCTCGAGGCGGTAGTCACCGATCCGGAGCGAGCGGTTGACGCCGGAGAACTGGAAGTCGTCGAGCGTGGTGCCGAAGAGCGTGGCGAACGTCGAACCCCGGCCGGTCGGGAACAGCCGCGTCCACTCGTCGTACCACGCCGTCGGGAGGTCGATCACGAGCCGCCCCCCGTCCGCCACGTAGTCGGCGAGCAACCCGAGGAGGTCCTGCTGGAGCGCGAGCACGGCCGGGAGGTAGATGAC
>CAZEJZ010000435.1:0-3273 GCA_964512415.1 uncultured Opitutaceae bacterium | reverse complement strand
CGGATCTCTGTGTGTGGCACGCTGTCCTGCAGGCGGAGGGCACGACGTTGCCGGAGGCGTACGCGACCTTTGAGCGTGACGCGGCGACGTTGCGCGCCTTCCTCGCCGCGCGCGGCGTTACCGGGTATACTCTGTCGCCGGTGGCCGTGCGCGACATCAAGCCGGAGTCGCGCAAGACCGTGTTTGATGTGGACGACGCGGAGCAGAAGCCGGCGGTGACGCCGCGGACGGGCTACCGGCTGGAGCAGGGCTTGCTGGTGAGCTCGGCGGACGTCGAAGGGTTGCCGCGTTTGGCGGCGGATACCCTCAAACTCCTCGCGGAGGGTGTGGTGGTGCAGACGGAGAAGATCGAATTCATTTATACCCGCTTGGCGGAAACCCGCGTGCAGATGATGGCGGAGGCGACGGCGGATGCGCGGCGCCGCGCCGAGCAAATTGCGGCTAAAGGTGGACGCCGCGTCGATCAGCTCCGCTCGGCAAAGATGGGGGTTGTCCAAGTCAATCCCCTCTATGGAACCGAGACGAGCTGGGAAGGAAACTTGGATACCACCGCGCTTGATAAAACGATTGCAACCACGGTTAGTGCGGAGTTTGCGCTGCGATGATCGGGGTTTCGCTTGAGGTGAGGGCGAGCGGGTGCTCGCCTTGGTCGGGAACGTCGATTGGAGTGATTTCATGGCCTCGGTGAAGCAACGCATGTCCTCCGGACGCTCAGCGACGGGTGGGGTCGCGACGGCGGCGGCGACGCGGCCGGCCTTGGGGCGTATGCTGGAGATCCATGCGCTGCTGCAGCGCGCGAGTGCCGGCAAGCGCATCAACTGCACGGCGATCGTGAAAGACTTCGCGGCGCGCGGACTGAAGTATTCGACGAAGACGATTCACCGGGACATCAGCTTCATGCAGAAAGCCCTGGGTCTCCCGATCGAGTACGATCGGGCGGACCACTCGTACGCCTATACCAGCCCGGATGTCACGTTCCCGGTGGGGCACGATTTGACGGCGGACGAGCGCGTCGCTCTGGAGGTTGCGCGGCAGTCGCTGGCGGTGTTTCGAGGGGTGAACTTTGCTGAGCTGATTGGGTCGGCCTACGGCAAACTCTTTGGCGCGTATCCGACGAAGCACGGGTTGTCACTCGAGGGAGACGTGGCGCAGTACCTGTCGGTGCGGACCCCGGGGGCGGGCATCGTGGACGGGAAGGTGTTCCGGGCGGTGGTGAAGGCTCTGCTGGAGCGCCGGGAACTCAAGGTGCACTATCAAGCGGCGGCGGAGTCGGAGGCCTCGGAGCGCCGATTGGCACCATATCACCTGGCATGCATCGACTCGCGCTGGGTGCTGTCGGCGCGGAACCTGACGACGGGCGACGTGCGGACGTACGTGCTGGCCCGGTTTTCGAATCCGCGCGTGCTGCAGACGACCTTTGCCCGGCCGGATACGCAAAATCCGGCCGAGGCCTTCGGCAGCTCTTTTGGGGCATGGACGGGCGCGGGACGGATCCAGGTCCGGCTCCGCTTTGCGGCGGTGGCGGCGCATCACGTCAGAGAGCGCCACTGGCATGCCACGCAGACCCTGAAGGCCTTGCCGGCGGGTGAAGTGGAGGTGGGCTTTGAGCTCAGCGACCTGAACGACATTACCCGGTGGATTCTGGCCTTTGGCGGTGACGTCGAAGTGCTGGAGCCCGCGGAACTGCGAGCGACTCTCGCGGCGGAGGGGCGCCGCATGCAGCGCAAGCATGAGACTCCCGTGGCGGCGATGGACGGCACCCGCTGAAGGTGAGGGCGGCCGGGTGCGGCTCGGGGGATTGCTGCTGAGGAGTCGCGGCGCGGCGCGGCGCGGCGTGGAGTGGGGTGGGGTGGAGTGGCGTGACGTGGCGTGGCGTGGCGGACGGCGCGCGATGGCAGTGACGGCGATCATGGCCCGTGGCAACGCGACGCGATGCGGGCGGAGTGAAGAATCCGCTGGCGCGGCCGAGCGGGAACGTGGGCAGCAACCGCGTCACCGATCCGCGTGAGCGTGTGTTCAAAGCGTGCGCACGTACTGGCCGTGGACGGTGAACACGCGGACGGAGCCGTTGGTGAGTGAAACGTGGACTTGGTCGCCTTGCAGGACTGCGGACGAGGCGTGCGAGCAAATCGTCCGGAGGTAATTGCCGGAGGCGGAGTGGAGCCGCACCTGGCCGTTGACGATCTTGAGGACGAGTGGGCGGGCTGAGCCGGAAGCGGAGTGAGGCGTGGATGCCGTGGAGGCGGGCGGAGGCATGGCGAAGCAGGGGATAGCGGGTTAAGGACGTGGCATGACCGGGCAAAGCGGGTGGTTGTCCCCCGAGAAGTCGGGGCGGGCGGACGGCAAGCTGTACGGCAAGCCGTCGGGGGCGACGGGAGCGGCCGGGTGCGTCGGCGCGCACACGGCCGCGTCTGGCGGAATGTCCTCAGTCCTCGTGGATTTGGTTATTCCACTCCGGAAGGTATTTTCTGATCAGCGCCATTTCGATCGCGTCGATCACGTTCAGCCGCAAGCCATCGTGGTCGACGTGCAACCGCTCCGTGCGCGCCCAGACCGTGACGCTGCGCCCGGCTCGCAACTCCACCGCGATGCCGTCGCGCACGTCCGTCATCACGTCATTCTTGTGGTAGCCGAGCGGGCGGCTGTACCCCTGGACCGACTTCCCGATGTACCGGGGCTCGTCATTGCTAAAGATCGAGTAGACGAGGGGTAGGCGTTCCGTAATCGGCACGTCAGCAACGCGTTGAACGGTTTTATCCGCCGCGATCAGGTACTCGCCGATGCGGCGAAAACCGTGGATTTCTTCGAACTCTGTTAGGGTTGGCATAAGGAAAAAAAAGGACTGGATCGACGCTCGGTACGAACGCGCGATCACTGGGTCTTACACTATAGGGGGCCGCATTAGACATTTACTGTCCAATACCCGAAATCTCCGGGGCGTTCCGCCTCGGCGGCCCCGCTAGGAAGGAGTGCTTCAACCTCGCCAAAGTCGCCACGACTCGCTTCGCGGCGGTTCGGCGTCCGTCGTCGTCGGACTGCGGCAGCGGCCCTGCGAAGGCCGATGTTCCCCGGCGGGCCTCAGGTGAGGATTTCTCGGACCACTCGCGCGGGTTCGACGCCGGTCAGGCGCTGGTCGAGGCCCTGGGCCTTGAACGAAAACCGGGCGTGGTCGATTCCTAGGCAGTGAAGCAACGTGGCGTTGAGGTCGTAGAGGCTCACGGGGTCGCGCACGATGTTGTAGGAGAAGTCGTCGGTCTCGCCGTGGACCACGCC
>CAZEJZ010000434.1:0-3277 GCA_964512415.1 uncultured Opitutaceae bacterium | reverse complement strand
GCAGGGTCCGTTCTGCGAAACGGTCGGCAAGCGCGGCGCCGCCATCATCGCCGCCCGTGGCGCGTCGTCCGCCGCCTCCGCCGCCAACGCGCTGGTTGACCACGTGCGCAGCCTCGTCACCCCCGGCGCCATCCACTCGGTGGCCGTCAAGGCAAACGGGGCCTACGGCTTCGACGCCAATGTCTGGGCCGGCCTGCCGGTCCGCACCACCACGCCGGGCAGCTACGAGGTCATCCACGGCTACGCGATGGACGACTTCGCCCAGTCGAAGATCGCCGCGACGAACAAGGAGCTCGCCGAAGAGCGGGCCCTCGTCGCCGACATGCTCAGCTGAGCCAGCGACGTCGGCATCGCCGCGGATTGACCTCGGGGCGCGGGTGGAGGACGATGGCATCATGCTGCGGTCTCCGCCTTCGCGCCGCCTGCTCGCCGTCCTCGCCGGCCTGCTGCTCGTCGCCGTCATCATCTCCGGCGTCGGCGCCCACTACCCGCACGACTGGCTCCTCGAGAACGCGCTCGTCGTGGTCTGCGTCGTTTACCTCGGCGCCACGTGGAAGAGCCTGCCGCTTTCCTCCGGCAGCTATGTGCTGATGTTTCTCTTCCTGGTGGTGCACGAGGTGGGGGCGCACTGGACGTACGCGGAAGTCCCCTACAACGCGTGGTCGGAGGCATGGTTCGGGCGCTCGGTCAACGCGCTCCTCGGACTGGAGCGCAACCACTTCGACCGCGTCATCCACCTGCTCTACGGGCTGGTGTTCTTCTTCCCCTACCGCGAGCTCTACTTCCACGCTGGCGGGCGTCCCGGCGTCTGGAGCTACCTGATCCCGGTCGACCTCATCGCGAGCACCTCGCTGGTGTATGAACTGATCGAGTGGGCGGCCGCGGTGGTGTTCGGCGGCGAACTCGGCATCGCCTACCTCGGGACGCAGGGTGACGTGTGGGACGCCCACAAGGACATGGCCTTCGCCATCGTCGGGGCCGTGTTCTCGGCCGGCCTGCTCGCGTGGAGCAACGTCCGTCGCGGGGATGATCCCGGGCCCGCCTTGATTCGATCCCTGAAACGCTGAACGTGCCCCCCTCCTCCGTCCTCTCCGTCTACCTCGGGACCTACACCGACACCGGTTCCAGCCGCGGCATCTACCACGCGACGTTCGACGCCGCTGCGGGAATCCTGTCCGCCCTTTCGCTCGTCGCCGAGACCCCCAATCCTTCGTTCCTCGCCTTCGCTCCGGACCTCGCCACGCTCTACGCGGTGAACGAGTCGCCCGGCGGCGTGCGCGCCTACACGGTGTTGCCCGACGGGGCGCTCGCTCCCCATGGCGAACCCGACGCACAGGTGGTCGGCCCCTGCGACCTCGCGGTCGCTCGCGCCGGTCGGTTGCTCGCGGTCGCCGAGTATACGGGAGGCGCGATCTCGGCCTACGCGCTCGCGCCGGATGGCCGGATCGCGGCGCGCTCCAGTCACCACGCGCATGCGGGACGCAGCATCCATCCCACCCGGCAGGAGGCGCCCCACGCTCACGGTGTGACCTTCTCGCCCGACGGGCGCTTCCTCGCCGTGCCGGATCTTGGCACCGACGAGGTCCGCCTCTACCTGGTGGATCGCGCCGATTGCACGCTGCGCCCGCATCCCAGCGCCACGTTGCGGATCGCCCCGGGCTCGGGCCCGCGGCACGTCCAGTTCTCCCCCGATGGCCGCCATCTTTACGTCCTGAACGAGTTGAGCAGCACGATCACCGTCACCGCGTTCTCGGCCGGCGACGGACACGCCCGCACCATCGAGACGGTGTCCACACTGCCGGCGTCGTTCCGCGGCCCGAGCACCACCGCGGAAATCGCGATCGATGCGACCGGCCGGTTCGTTTACGCCTCCAACCGCGGCCACGACAGCATCGCGGTGTTCACGCGCGATCCCTCGACCGGACGCCTCACCGCGCTCGAGTGCGTCGCCACCGGCGGCCGCACTCCGCGCCACTTCACCCTCGCACCCGGCGGGGAATGGCTGCTCGTCGGTAACCAGGACAGCGATACACTCTCGATCTTCCGGGTGGATGGCTCCTCCGGCCGCCTCTCCGCGCACGGCGCTCCCCTCGCCGCGCCGCGGCCGGTCTGCCTGCGCTTCCGGTCTCATCCCTGATCGACGACCGCGGATGCTGACGCTGACCGACAGGATCGGCGTCGGGAGTTTGACGCTGGAGCAGGCTGCTGATTGAGTGGTGGTTTCCCTTGATGGCCGACTTCCTTGATACTCCCGCGTCCAACAAACTTGAGCGCGCCTTCCTCGTAGGCGTGCAGACTCCGGAGATGGCTCCGGGGGAAGGCGCGGAGCTCCTCGGTGAGTTGACGGAACTCGTCGAGAACCTGCGCCTGACCGTCACTCGTCAGACCCTGGTGAACCTGCGGCAGCCGACCCCGGCCCTCCTCCTCGGTTCCGGCAAGGCGGAGGAGTTGGCCGAGCAGGCCAAGGCGGACGGGGCGGACGTGATCGTCTTCGACGAGGCCCTCTCGCCGGCACAGCAGCGCAACTGGGAGAAGCTCTCCGGACTGGCGGTGATCGATCGCCAGGAGGTCATCCTTGAAGTCTTCGCGGACCGTGCGCACACGCGCGAGGCGGTCCTGCAGGTCGCGCTGGCGCGCATGGAGTATTCGCTGCCGCGCCTGACCCGCGCGTGGACCCATCTTTCCCGGCAAAGGGGCAAGGGGGCGATGGGCGGCGAAGGCGAAACCCAGCTTGAGCAGGACCGCCGCATCGTCCGCGACCGCATCACCCACCTGAAGGCGGAACTGGCCGAAGTCCGGAAACAGCGCTCGACCCAGCGCCGCCGGCGCCAGCGCGTGCCCGTGCCGACCTCGGCGATCGTCGGCTACACCAACGCCGGCAAGTCGTCGCTGCTCAACGCACTCACCGGCGCCAGCGTCCTCGCCGAAGACAAGCTCTTCGCCACCCTCGACCCCACCACGCGGCAGCTGCAGCTGCGCGGCAACCAGAAGCTGCTCGTCACCGACACCGTCGGCTTCATCCGGCGACTCCCGCACGGGCTCGTCGAGGCGTTCAAGGCCACGCTCGAGGAGGTGGTCGTCTCGGATTTCATCATCCATGTGCTCGACGCCTCCAATCCGAACGTCGAGCACCACTTCGCCACCACGATGGATGTGCTGGGCGAACTGGGCGCGGGGGAACGCCCGGCCATCACGGTCTTCAACAAGCTCGACGCCACGCCGGCCAAGACGCTCGCCCTGCTGCGGGCCCGCCACCCCGAGGCCCTGTTCATCAGCG
>CAZEJZ010000433.1:0-3279 GCA_964512415.1 uncultured Opitutaceae bacterium | reverse complement strand
GCACGTGCGCCACCGGCTGAACCGGCACGAGGGCCTGATCACCGTCATGGTGATTCTCATCGCCAACCTCGGACTGTTCCTCGCGGTCAGCGCCATCGCCGTGCGCGTGCTGCCCGACGCGGCGGGTCTCACGTCCCGGGTGTTCAGCGACTTGATCGGGTCTCAGCTCACGCTCGCCCTGATCGCACCGTGGTTTCTCGCCCTGCAAGCGAAAACCTTGGAGCTGGCCGGAGTCTCCGCCTCCGTCGACGCCAGCTCTCGCGGGTACGACTGACCCGAGGACATGACCACGTCGTCCGCAGAGCGCACCGGCAGCCTGGTCGAGACCCACCGCGGCTACAACCCGCGGCTGCTGGTCTTCCACGGTCTCCTTGCCCTTGCCTGCCTCACCGTCGCCGCCGGGCTCGCCTATCAGCAGCTGAGCAAGACCAACGTCTACCACGACCTCGAGCGCGTGCAGAACCAGCGACGCGTCCTGACCCCAGGTCCCCGGGGCAACATCTACGACCGCGACGGACGCCTCCTGGTGGGCAACCGCCCGCGCTTCGCGGTCACGCTCAACCTCGACGAGCTCCGCGGCGAGTTCCGCACCGAGTTCCTCAAGATACGCCGAGCCTACCGCGAGTCCGACGACCGCAATCTCCCCTCCTCGGGAGAACTCGAGCAGATCGCCCGGTTCACGGTCGTGCAACGCTACCTCGACGAAGTGAACCGCCGGCTCGGCCGCGCCGAGACGCTCGACGGTCAGGCCCTCACGCGCCATTTCCGCCGCCAACTCCTCCTGCCCTACATCCTCGTCGACGATCTCCATCCGGAGGAATACGCCCGACTGCTCGAGCAGCTTCCCGTCACATCCGCCCTGCAGGTCTACACCACCACGGCGCGCCATTACCCGTTCCAGTCCGCCGCCGCCCACACCCTCGGCTTCGTCGGGCTCGCCAGTCTCGAAGACAGCCCGACCGTCAGTCTGCCGGGCGACGAGCTGAAGACGTTCGCGATGAAGGGTTCCGTCGGACGCGACGGGCTCGAATTGTACTTCGATGAGATCCTGCAGGGCGAGACCGGCGGGACGATCTACCGCGTGGATCCCGCGGGCTACCGCGTGAATCCCCCGCTGGTCCGCCGCCTGCCCGTGCAGGGACGCGACCTTGTCACCAGCCTCGACATCGATCTCCAACTCGCCGCCGAAACCGCCCTCGCCAAGCTCGAGCTCCCCGCCTCCGCGGTGATGCTGGCGGTCGACAGCGGCGAGGTGCTCGCGCTCGCGACCAAGCCGGATTTCGATCTCAACACGACCTCGCCGCGCATCGCCGCTGAGACGTATCAGAAGATCGACGCGTCGGGAGGCTGGTACAATCGATCGGTCAAGGGAATCTATCCGCCGGGCTCGTCGTTCAAGATCCTCACCGCCATCGCCGGGCTCAGGGCGGGCACCCTCGATCCGGAAGCCACGGTCAACTGCGAGGGCGTCTACCGCGTCGGGAGACGACTCTTCCCGTGCCACGACGGCCACGCGCACGGCCCGATCCGGCTCGCCCAGGCCATCGAGGTCTCCTGCAACGTCTACTTCTACGAGCAGGGGCTGCGCCTCGGCGCAGAGCGGATCGCGGACGAGGCGCGACGCTTCGGATTCGATCGCCCTACCGGCATCGAGTTGCCGTTCGAAACCAAGGGCATGCTCGTGCCCGATCCCGCGTGGAAGAAGCGCTTCATCGGCCTGCGCAAGCTGCCCGCCGATCAACAGGCAATCGAGGAGCGATGGTACGACGGCGACACCGCCAACTTCTCCATCGGTCAGGGGTACCTCCTCGTCACCCCGCTGCAGATGGCGAGCTTCGTCGCCTCCGTCGCGCGCGGGGAAACCCGCACGCAGCCCACGCTGATTCACGACCCGACGCGGACTCCACGGCGCACCGACCCGATCGGCCTCAATCCTGTCGCGCGCGCGGCCCTGCTCCGGGGCATGGAGGATTGCGTCATCTCGCCGCACGGCACCGCGCGCATCCTGAATTCACCCGCCCTGCGGATCCCCGACCTCCGGATCGCGGGGAAGACCGGTACCGCCCAGGTCGCCACGCCGGCCGGGACGAGGAACCTCGCCTGGTTCATCTGCTTCGCCCCGGTGGATCGTCCCGAGGTGGCGCTCGCCGTGATGGTCGAAGGCGACACGCCCGGAGAGGAATTCGCCGGCGGCCGCTACGCCGGTCCGGTCGCCCGCGACATCCTGAAGACATGGTGGGACAAGCGCCGCGGCGCCGCCGAGCGAGCCCTCCAGACTTCCGCCGCCGCCGGGGCTCAACGCGGGGCGACGGCAACGAGTCCGGTCCCATCCGACCCCTCTCGTTGATCGGGCAGCTTACGCGGACTCTGTCTAGCGGCGCGGCCGCAGGGCGGCCATGACCTCGCCCACCGGACGAGTGTTGACGACCTGCTCCCGCGTCAACCACCCCTTCCGCGCCGAGAGGACGCCGGCGCGCACATGCCGGAGCGAGGCGGTGTCGTGCGCATCCGGGTTGATCACGCACCGCAGCCCGCGTTCCGCCGCCCGTCGCCAGTGGCGCCAGTCCATGTCCAGCCGGAGGGGACTGGCGTTGAGTTCGATTGCCACGTGATTCGCGATCGCGGCGTCAATGACCTTCCCATGGTCCACCGCGTAGGCGGGACGGCGCAGGAGCAGGCGGCCCGAAAGGTGTCCCAGCATCGTGGTGCAGGGATGCTCAATCGCCCGCACGATCCGGCGCGTCATCTCCTCCTCGCTCTGAGCGAAGGCACTGTGCACCGACACGACCACGTAATCGAGGGAGGCCAAAACGGCATCGGCGTAATCCAATCGACCGTCCGGAAGGATGTCGCATTCCACGCCGGAGAACACGCGACACCGATAACGGCCCGACGCGTTCAGCGCGGCGATGTCCGCGATCTGCGCCGCGAGCCGCTCCTCGGAGAGCCCGTTCGCCTGGAAGCTGGACTTGGAGTGATCCGCGATGCCGAGGTACTCCCATCCCAGCGCATCCGCCGCCGCGGTCATCTCCGCGAGCGTATTGCGTCCGTCACTGGCCGTTGTGTGGTTATGGAACGCTCCGCGCAGATCGGATTCCTCCACGAGCTGCGGCAGCGACCCGGCCTCCGCCGCCTCAATCTCACCCAGCCCCTCCCGCAACTCGGGCGGAATCGGATGCAAGCCCAGCGCCGCGAAGAGTTCCGCCTCGTTCTTGATCCGCCGGCGATGCCGCGCCGACGTGGCCTCCGCCTTCTCCTTCACCGTCCCCTCGCCGGCCG
>CAZEJZ010000432.1:0-3288 GCA_964512415.1 uncultured Opitutaceae bacterium | reverse complement strand
GCCTGCACGACGGAGCGGCTGGGTGATTCACTCTGCGACGGTCAGCTCTTTCAAATGGAGGTTTCGGTGCCCGGCCAAGTTCCCTTCGGCGTGTTGCTGCCGCGTGAGATCGACAACCTGCTGGTCGTGACGACGGTTTCCGCGACGCACGTGGGCTGGGGCACGATCCGCCAGACCCCGACGCTCATGCATCTGGCGGAGTCGGCGGCGTGGGCGGCGGTCCTTGCCGCCCGTGACACCCTGGCGCCCGCGAACGTCAGGGTGGAGCGCCTCCAGCGTCGTCTGGTCGAGAGCGGCGTGATGATCTCCTTTTTCAATGACTTCGACATGGGTACGCGCGAGCCGTGGGTGCCGGCCGTGCAGTACTTCGGCGCGAAGGGAGCGTTCGACAGCTATGACGCGCGGCCGGCGGAGTGTGGCGCTGACTTCCTCGCGCGCTATCGAGCGTCTGGCGGAACGTAACCAGCGGTCCGCAGGGCGCGGAACCACGCCTCCGCCATCTTGCGCAGCCCTTCCTCCCCCGGATGAACGCCGTCGGGTAGCAGGTCCTGCGCGTCCACCGCTTGGTTCATTTCCACCAACGTGATCCGGTGACCCGCGGCTTGCTGGGCTGACACGATGGCGGGCAGGCTGGCATTGTAGGCATCGACCTGCTCCCAACCCTTGCGGGGAGGTCGCTGGGGCGGGAGGGTGGCGACGAAAAGGTGAGCCGAGGAGAGCCGGCTGATTTGCCGGATAAGTTCGTCCCGGGCGGGTGCGTCAAAGCCATTCGCGCCAGACATGAGGAGGATGATGTCGGGTCGTTGCCGCGCCAGGACGGTCGCCAGGTCCGGCACGGTGATGTGCGAGATACCCAAGTCCGCCAGCACGTCGCCCGGTGTCGGGACCGTGCCGCCCTGAAGAATCTGGCGGTTGCCGAAACCCGCGAGCCCGTGATGGTCAGGATCGAATGCCGGATCGACGGAGCCGGCTTCACCGTAGGCGTGATAGCTGAGTTCGCCGACGAAGTCATAGGCGACGCCAGCGGCCCGCAGGTGATCCTGAAGGGGTTTCCGCCAGCCGCCACCCTTGGGGTTCGCCACGCCGATGGCCTTGCCGCGGTAAGGCCCGTCCGCGTGCTGCGCGAGGTAGGAGCCCCGGGTGATGCTGTCACCTAGCGGCAGGATTCGCAGGGGCTGGTTTTGCGGTCTCGAAGCGGCAAGACCTCCGTGGAACGCGAGCAACAGGCCGAGGATGAGCCGGGAAACGGACATGGAGGACGGGACGAAGCGAATGCGCTAAAACGGCTGACCGGCGGGGCGGAGTTGGATGTCGCAGACCTGGGCGCCGGGGCTGGCGGAGAGGATGTAGCGGACGGCGTCGACGATGTCGGCGGGAGCGAGGGGTGGGTAGGGGTAGCCTCCCTTTTGCGCGAGGATGCCGTCCGGTCTCGCGTGCCAGGGCGTGTCGACCATGCCGGGCGAGATCAAGGCCACCTTCACCGGCAGGCCCGCCTGGATGAGTTCGGCGCGGAAGCCGTCGGTGAGGATGCGCAAGGCGTGTTTGGTGGCGGCGTAGACCGCCGGGGTTCCCGGCAGCATGCGATGCCCGGTCATGGACGACAGGTTGATCACCGCTCCCTCCGGTTTTCCGCGCATCCCGACCGCGGCCTCCCGCATGCAGAGAATCACGGCGCGGAGGTTAAGATCAAGCGCCGCCTGAATCTCGGCAAAGTCGGCCTCGATGAGAGAACGACCGCCGGGGGTGGCGGCGCTGTTCACGACGATGTCGGGGGCGGCCCACTGCGTGCGCACCTCGCTGAAGATTCGTCGGTTGAAATCGGCCTCCGCCTGATCTCCGACGAGGCACAACGCGTCGCCGCCCAACGCGGTCACGCTTTCGGCGGTCGCGGCGAGGGCGTCGGCCCGGCGACCGACCAAGGCCACCTTTAGTCCCATGCGACCGAAGTCCTCGGCGATGGCGCGCCCGATGCCGGAGGACGCACCCGTAACCAGCGCGATGCGACCGCGCCAACGCAGCAACTCAGGATTCATCCAGCGGAGCATGAGGCCACTCAGATCGATCTGGCAATCTGCTCGGGTGGTATGCTCAAGGCACCAGCGGATTACCCTCTGCCCAGACGGGTGATAAACGCAGCGTGGAAGCCGTTCGCCCTTTCGAGGTGGCTGCGCCATCGGCGTCACCTTGAGCCCCTTTCCCCCTCACCCGAAGCACCTCCGTGAAATCACCCAAGCAACCGCTCTCCGAAGGAGAGATCCATGAACTGAAGCGCTGGAATACGCCGACGATCTACAATGGCTGGGAGCAGATCACGCGGCACAACGCCGGTCGCGATGCGTTCAACCTGGAACCCGTGCGAGACTACATGCCGCACATGGGCCCGATGGCGGGCTATGCGGTGACGGTCGTCTGTGAACCGGGCAATCCCCGACACCCGAAGGCGAATCCCAAAGCATGGTCCGAGTACCGACGCTACCTCGCGTCGATTCCGGGGCCGAAGATCGTGGTGGTGCAGGACCTCGACAAGCCGCAGCTTTACGGAGCCTTCTGGGGCGAAGTAACCAGCAACTTCCATCGGTCGCTCGGTTGCGTCGGTACGATCATCGACGGCGGGATCCGCGACACCGACGAGATGAACGCGGCCGGGTTCAAGGCCCTCGCCCGCGGCACCTGCGTCGGCCATGCCTATTCGTGTCCGGTGCGCTGGGGTGGGCCGGTGAAGGTCTTCGGTCGCACGATCAAGCCGGGGCAGCTCATTCACGCGGACAAGCACGGTTTCCTGGCAGTGCCGTTCGGTGACGAGAAGCACCTCATTGAAGCGGCGAAGTTCATGGATGCGAACGAGTGCCGTACGATCATTGCGGCGGCGCGGGACACGGCGGGGCGCACGCCGGAGGCGATCTGCGACGCGCTTGACCGGGCTGGCGGGGAGTTTTCACGCGCCGCACGGGAGCGCTTCGGTCGCAAAGGAGAGTGGTGAGGACGGCGGCGCGCCGGGCGGAAGGCAGCACGCTCGCAGGGCGCGTGGACCGCCTTGGATCGCGGTTGCCGCCGCGCCTCCGGTTTGTCAGTGGAGTCTCCATGCGCACGGCTTTTCGGCGCGGCCTTCTCTGCCTTTCGCTGGCCACGGCGGCACCCGCGCTGCGGGCCACCGCCGCACCGGACGTGCAGTTCGAGCTCTCCGTTCCGCCCTTGGAATTGGTGCAGGACGAGCGGCGGTTCCGCGAGTTTGCCGTGCGGGTGGGTGGGGAGGTGGAGCGGTTGCTGGGGGTGCCGGCCGCGGTGGAC
>CAZEJZ010000431.1:0-3291 GCA_964512415.1 uncultured Opitutaceae bacterium | reverse complement strand
TGCGCCTGCGCGGAGTCCGCGGCGATCTCGCCCGGGGTGATGCGGATCGCCTTCGGCGGGCACACGAACTCGCAGAGCTGGCAGGAGACGCACTTCTCGCGGCCGTTGGGGTCGCGGACGAGCGTCGGGACACCCCGGTAGCCGCCCGGGATCTCCGGACGCTGCTCCGGGTACTCCAGCGTCACGTTCGGCGCCACGAGGTGCCGGAACGTCGTCTTCAGCCCATGGACGATCTGCGGGATGTAGGTGCGCTCGGCGAGGGTGAGCGGTTTGCGTTCGACGGGAATGACGGCCATGGGGAGAGCGGGATGAGGCGGACGGATCAGGCGCGCTGGATCAGCGCGATGGCGAGGGCGTAGGCGATGAGGTTGGCGATCGAGAGCGGCAGCAGCTTCTGCCAGCCCAGGGTCATCACTTGGTCGTAGCGGAAGCGCGGCAGCGTCCACCGCACCCACATGAAGAAGAAGATGAACGCGACCACCTTCCCGAGGAAGAGGAGGGTCGCGAGCGCGCCCGTGAGCACGGGACTGCCGGCGATGTGCAGCCAGCCGGACACCATCTCAAGCGACACCCACGGCAGCGGATGCCAACCGCCGAGGAACAGGAGGACGAAGACGCCGGAGCCCACGATCATGTGGCAGTACTCGGCGACGAAGAAGAGCGACCACTTGAACGCGCCGTACTCGGTGTGGAAGCCGCCGACGAGGTCGGCCTCGGACTCCGGCATGTCGAAGGGCTGGCGGTTGGTCTCGGCGAAGAGGGCGACGAGGAAGATGAAGGCCGAGATCGGCATCAGCACGCCGTACCACATGCCGCCCCAGAAGCCGGGCTGGCTCTGACTCTGCACGACGTCGAAGAGGCTCAGGGTACCCGAGCCACCGGGGGCGTTGACCCAGAGGAACACGGGCAGCACCGACAGGGTCATCGACAACTCATAGGAGATCAGCTGCGCGGAGGCGCGGACGCCGCCGAGGAACGGATACTTCGAGTTCGAGGCCCAGCCGGCGAGGATCACGGAGTAGACACCGAGGGAAGCGACCGCGAAGACGGCGAGGATGCCGACGTCGACATTGGCGAGAACGAGCGGGACCGCGCGGCCGGCGGAGTCGAGGTACGCGCCGAAGGGGACGACCGCGATCGTGGTCAGCGCCGGGATCATCGCGAGGATCGGCGCGAGCACGAAGTAGACCTTGTTCACGTGCCCGGGGATCGGATCTTCCTTGAAGACGAACTTGCCGCCATCGGCCGCGAGTTGGAACAGACCCAGCTTCTGCAGCACCGGGGCAACCACCGGAATCCACCGCAGGAACGGCGGGATCGTGCGGTTCGGGCCGGGGCGGCCCTGGATCCACGCGGAGATCTTGCGCTCGGCCATCGAGCAGGCCGCCGCGAGGGGGAAGAGCACGGCGATCACCGCCACGCCTTGGAGCGTGACGCGGACCCAGGCCGGAAGGTCGAAATAAAGGGAAGCGTCCATCGTAGGGTCCCTCGGGTTCAGGCGTTGGCCGCCGCGCGGGCGGGGCGATGGTGGAGCGACTCACCCTCGACGAAGGGCAGTGCGGCCCACGGCGAAGAATCGAGCACGACGCCGGTTTCGGGCACCGCCGCATACGACAGCCCGCGGAGAGCGGGAACCTCGGCCGCCAGACGACCCCACACCCCCGCGAGATCGGAAGGCTCAGCGGAGCCGCCGGCCGCCGTGATCAGCCGCGCCAGCACGTCGAGATCGTCGAACGCACCCACCGGGCCGGCGACTGCCTTGGCAAAGCGCTGCAGGCGGAACTGCTGGTTGACCATCGTACCGGCCTTTTCGAAGACCGTGAGCGTCGGGATCACCACCGCCGCCGCTACGCTCGAGGCGCAGACCTGCGTGCCGAGATGGATGATCGTGACCTTCGCCAATTGGACGGCGGAGAGACCGGCGGCCATGAGGTCCTCGCCGATGGAGACCACGGTGCGCACCTCGCCGCGGTCGATCGCCGCGCCCAGTTCATCGAGGTAGGACTGCGGAAGCCCGTCGACCAGCCCGGTCACCAGCGCCCCGCGCACGTTCGGATTGCGGTCCGCGGAGACGAGGATGCCGTCGCCGGCGGCGGTCCGGGACACCAGGTACGCCGGTGCCTTGAGCGCGCGCGCCAGCTGACGCGTGAGGAACTGCTCCTCGACGCTGCTCTGACCTGAGCCCACCACGGCGGCGAGGCCCGGCGAGAGCCGGAGGATCGTCTCGGCCCGCGCGAGCAGGGCGGCGAGGGAATCCTTGGCGGTGAGCCGCGACTCGGCGCGGACCGCCTTGTAGAGGAGACGGCCGCTGTCGGCCATCCACGTGTCGTTCACCTCGTCATTGCGGCGCGGCGTGATCCGGTAGATGACGCCCTCGCGCGACCAGACGACGGTGTTGGCGCCGACGGAGGACTCAGTGTCGAGGCTGTTCGTCTGCTTGAGGAACCAGACGCGCATCTTGAACCGGAAGTCGGTCGAGGTCAGCGCGCCGACCGGGCAGATGTCGACGGTGTTGAGCGAGTAGTTGTTCTCGAGCTTGCGGCCCGGGTAGCAGGTGAGCGTCGAGTAGCTGCCGCGGTCGATGAAGCCAAGAACATCGTCCTTGGCGATTTCCTTGGAGAAGCGGATGCAGCGGGAGCAGAGGATGCAGCGCTCGTCATCGAGCGTGACGCGCGGCCCGAGCTGGGTGCGCTTCGGCTTGACGTTCTTTTGTTCGACGAAGCGGGAGTAGCCGCGGCCGTAGCCGGTGGACTGTTCCTGCAGCTTGCACTCGCCGGCCTGGTCGCAGATCGGGCAGTCCAGCGGGTGATTGATGAGCAGGAACTCCATCACGCCCTCGCGGCAGTCGCGGATCTGCGGCGTCTGCGTGCGGATGTGGAGGCCTGGGGAGGCGTTGGTCGCGCAGCCGATCTGCGGGCGCGGGATCCAGTTGATCTTCTGGCGGCCGGTGGCCGGGTCGATCACGGGTGCCTTGGTCGCGGGATCGACGGCGGGCATGCCCATTTCGACGAGGCACATGCGGCAGTTGCCGACCACGCTCAGCTTCGGGTGGTAGCAGTAGTGCGGGATCTCGATGCCCAGCCGCCGCGCGGCCTCGATGACGTTCGTGCCGCGGGGCACGGCGATGTCGCGGCCGTCGATGTTGACGGTGACGAGATCGGTTGGCGGCTGGGAGTTCATTGCGCGGGGAAGGCGGCGGGGCACGTCAAACGAGCGGGAGGGCCTCCGCCGGGCGCGCGGCCTTGGCGGCGGCGTATCCGCGGAATTCCTCGGGGAATTTCTGGACGAAGC
>CAZEJZ010000430.1:0-3294 GCA_964512415.1 uncultured Opitutaceae bacterium | reverse complement strand
CGGGTCCGATCGTCTCCACTTCGATCCGCCGGGCGGCGGCGAAGACGGAGGGGTCGTTCGGATCCGAGAGATAGAGGCTGGACGCGGTCTCGGCATCGGTGCCGTCCTGCTTGTTGACGAAGACGAGGTCGTTGCGGCCACGCCCAGTGAAGTCGGCGGCGAGGACGGACGACGCACCGTTCGTGGGCAGCGACTGGCGGCGGTCGACGCTGAACCCGTCCGTCGATCCCCAATAGATGAAGGAATCCACCTCGAAGCGTCCGCCGACGTTGAAGTTGGCGAAGGCGAGGTCGATGTGGCCGTCGCGGTTGAGGTCGGTTGCAAGGACGGCCTTGGCGTTGTTGGTCGGGAGCGCGAGCCGCCGCCGGTGGAGGAAGCCCTGCGGCGAATTCCAGTAGACGAACGACGCACCGCCTTGGTTGTTGGCGAAGACCACATCCGGCGCCCCGTCGCCATCGACGTCGGCGATCGCCGCGTCGGCACCCGCCACCGTCGGCAGTCCGGTGCGGCGGTCGGCGGAGAAGCCGTCAGGGGAATTCCAGAAGATCGCGGACTCGAGTTGCACGGTGTCGACGATGTTGTAAATGCCGGCTTCGCGGCCTTTCAGGCGCTCGCTGTTGACGAGCACGAGGTCGGGGCGGCCGTCGGCGTTGAGGTCGCCGAGCGCGACCGCGGAGCTGCCTTCCCCGGCCAGGAAGAGGCTGCGGGCGGCGTCGTACGCACCGTCGCGGCCCCAGTAGATCCGTGCGCCGGCCTCCCCGGCCTCGTTGCCCGCCATGGCAAACACGATGTCGGGCGCGCGGTCGCCGTTGAGGTCGGCCACGGCGACGTCGCGACCGTTGATCGTGGGGAGAAGCGTGCGGCGCTCGGCGGAGAACTTGCCGTGGTCGTTCCAATAGATGTACGAAGCCTGCGTGAGGTCGACCGCGACGTGGTACGTGCGACCGTTGTTGGCGACGATGATCTCAGGCCAACCGTCGCGATTGAGATCGGCCGCCACCACGGCCTCGGCTCCCTGCGTGGGCAGGAGCGCGCGATTTTCCTTGGTGAAGCCGTCCTTGCCGCCGAAGTACACGATCGCATTCAACTCCGTGCGGGCGCCGTTGTAGGAACTCACCACGACGAGATCCAGGTAGCCGTCGCGGTTGAAGTCGGCCACCGCCGCGTCCTCGCCGCCCTCGGTGGGCAGGTGCGTGACGTTCTGCAGGCCGTAGCCGGGCTGGTCCCAGTAGATCGCGAGGTCGATCGTCTCGCCGTACGCGTGGTTGCAAGGAAGGAAAATGTCCGGGCGGCCATCGCGGTTGAGGTCCAATGCGTTGATCAAGCGCACCGTGCCGTCGGCCGACGCATAGACGTTCACGCCACCGTCCGGCATCGTCCCGGCGCTGAAGTCGCGGAAGGAATCCGTCGTCCATCGCATCCCGGTGGTGGCAGCCGGCAGAGGCCCGGTTCCTCCGACAACGAAAAGGGTGAGGGCGAGCGCGGCGAGCGAATGGCGGAGAGGAGGAATCATGGGAGCGGGGTGGGGTCGGGTAAGTCGTCCAGCGGGTTACGCACCGTTGGGTCTGCGGGAGTGGCAAAGCTTCGACGCTTGCCGGCACACCGAACCGATTGACGGTCGCCGGAGCGGTACCTCGAGGGGCCGACACGCACGTCTGCCCGCGAGCCGCGTCACACGCAGCCCGCGCGGGAGTGGATCGGAGGGCGGCATCGTGCTCATGAACGAGAACCAAGACGGCCTTCGAGAGAACGCCCTGGCAAGTTCGCCGCACTGGTAAGTCCATGTGAGGTGAGCGTTTCCGTGATCGGCCCCGGAGCGTCGGCACCGGGCAAAGCCCCGCGCGGCCACGGAATCCGAAGGGGGAGGGTCAGGCTTTGTCCTTTGTTCTGGAACCCGCGGCGATGGGCTCTTTCGATGGTGAAGTCTCGGATCGTGCGACCGAATTCGGCCGTCTGCTGACCTCCGGGAGAGCGGGTTCAGGTAGGTGGTGACAAAGGACAAAGCCTGACCCTCCCCGGGCGAATCGCATTCGGAGAGGCGAGAGGGTACGATGGCCCTCGGGCGGGGGCCGACGGCGCGGGGGAGAGGTTATTGTCATTGACTAACAATCCGCCCTGCCGTACTCGGCTGTATACATTAGACTTTTGCGGAGCCAAAGCCCTCCGTCTCTTTTGCTGAGATGAAGATCACCGATATTCGTTCCATGCGGCTCACCGGGCCGCGCAACCATGGCGTCGGCGGCGGCACGTCGACCCTCACGAAGGTCATCGTCCGGGTCGACACCGACGCCGGGGTCTACGGCCTCGGCGAGGTGGACAACTTCATGGGGGTGCGCGAGGGCATCGCTTACATGCGCGACTTCTTCCGCGGCCGCGATCCGTTCACGGTCCGCGCGCTCATTTCGGAAATGATCTACGGCACGGTCGCGCCGCACAACCCGCTCACACCGCGCCAAGGCACGGTCATGCCGGGCGGGGCGATGGCGGTGTCGATGTGTTCGCCGACCGCGACGCCGTGGGGCCCGGTGGCGTGGGCCGCGAGCGGGGTCGACATCGCCTTGTGCGACTTGATCGGCAAGGCGCTGAAGACGCCCGCCTACGTCCTGCTGGGGGGCAAGTACCGCGATCGCGCGAAGGTGTACCTCGACCGCAGTTCCCCGGACGACGTCACGGATCTGGGAGCCTGGGAGAAAATGGCGGCCGAGACCGCGGCCTCCGGCTTCACTCAGATGAAGTTCGACATCGACTACATGGCGACCGAATGCGTCGGCGACATCTGGAACCGCACGCTCTCGCTGCGCCAGATCAACCGGATCGTTGAGCGCCTGCAGGCGGTGCGACGCGCGGCCGGGCCTGACTTCGAGATCTGCGTGGACTGCCACATGCAGTACAATGTGCCCGACGCCATCCGGGTCGCCAATGCGCTGGAGTCGCTCAATCTCCTCTGGCTGGAGGACCCGACGCCGATCACCAACCCGGACTCGTGCGCCGAGGTGCGCGCCAAGGTGTCGGTGCCGATCTGCGTGGGGGAAATGTTCATCGCGGAACAGTTCCGGCTCTTCATCGACCGGGGCGCCTGCGACATCCTGCACCCCGATGTGCTCTTCTGCGGCGGTCTGCATGAACTGCGGCGGATCGCGGATTACGCCGAGTTGCACCACCTGCCGGTCGCGTTCCACGGCAACGGCGGCGCCCTAGCTACGATCGCCGCGGCACACGCGGGCGTGGCCAGCCGCAACTTCCTCGGACTCGAATACCACTTCGTCGAATCGCATCGGGTCGGGGACTCCGTGC
>CAZEJZ010000429.1:0-3305 GCA_964512415.1 uncultured Opitutaceae bacterium | reverse complement strand
CGTACCGAAGCCGTGGAATGGTCCGGCCCCCCTCGCCGCCGGTCGGGGCGCGCCCCGTCCGCAACTCCCAACCCTGGGTTTCGCAGAGTCTCCGCGCGAGCGTGAGGCCGAGACCATAGCCGCGCGGGCGTGCGTCCTCGCCGGGGCCGGGGAAGCCGGGGCCCTCGTCGTCGATCGCCAAGGCGGCCTCATCAATCCACGAGACGGATACGCCGCCGTCCGGCGCGTGCTGCAGCGCGTTGCCGATGAGGTTGTGCACGAGCATCAGGAGCACGTCCCGGCTGGCGTGGACCTGCGCGGTCTCCGGAACCGACAACGAAAGGGGACGCGTTGGATCTGCACGGATGAGCCGCTGGTCGTCGATCGCCTCCTCGACGATCGTCCGCAGCGGAGCCCAGCCCGCGTCAGCCCGCTCGCGCCCTTCGCGCGCAAGGACGAGGAAGAACTGCACCAACCGCTCGCTGCGGCGCACCGCGCGAGTCATGCGCGCCACGACTCGCGCCCGGCCCTCCGGTTCGGCTTCCACCTCCGGCAGGAGCGCGGCGGCGGCTTTCAGGACCGCGAGGGGCGTGCGCAGTTCGTGGCTGCATTCGGAGATGAACTGGCGCTCGCGGGCGAGGGATGCCGCGACTTGATCGCGCGACGCATCGAGTGCCCGCGCGAGGAAGCCCACTTCGTCGTCCGGGAGCCCTTCCGCCAGCCGCCGCTCGTCGCCTCGTCCGGGTTCGGGCGCCGCTTGCACGCGGGCGGCGAGCGCGACGATGGGACGCAGGGTCCAGCGGGCGATGAGGGCGCTGAGGAGGACCGCGAGAAGGCCGACGCCGCCGGCGGCGACGAGGATGTTCACCCGGATCGAGTCCGTCTGCGCCTCGGTGAACTCGAAGTGGGACAGGTCCGCCAGCCACCAGCCGCCCGTGGTGCCGTCCCGCAGCAGTCGATATTCCTGTTCCCGGTTACCCGCGAGACGAACCCGCCACAGGTCCGCCATCCCGCGGATCAGGCGGGCATCGGTTCCCCCGGCGGAGGCGAAGATCTCGTAGGGTCCCGGGCCTTCCGGAGCGTCGGCTAAGCCGAGTTCCTGCCGGAGGACCGAGTCGTCCTTCAGGCGCTTGAGCCACGACGGGGGGAGGGGGGCACCGTCCATCCTTTGCTGGGCCTGCACGGCGTCCAGCACGAGCGACTCCATGATCGTGTCCTCAGCTTCGAGCACCAGCAGCCAACCCGCGAGGGACATCGCGCTGAAGGCGCCGATCGCGGTCAGCGTCACCACGACGGCGATCTTGGTGCGAAGTCGTGCCGGGGCGCGGGTGGACGGGCGGGGCGCGGAGGGCTCGCGGGTCACGGGTCGGAGTCAGCGGGCTGAATCTGGTATCCGACGCCGCGGTGGGTCCGCAGCAACGATGCGCCGCCGCCCTCATCGAGGGCGGTCCGCAGCGCGAAGACGTGCGAGCGAAGGGCGTCGCTGCCCGGGGGTTCGTCGCCCCACAGCTTTTCCTCGATCTCGCCGCGGGGCACGACCGCCGGAGCGCGTCGCAGCAGGATCTCGAGGATCGCGAAACCCATGTTGGTGAGCGTCACGGGCCGGCCGCCACGGCGGACTTCGCGGGTGGAGGGATCGAGTTCCAGGTCCGCGCAGCGCAGGACTGGGTCGCCGCGCGCCGTCCCTTTCTCCGACCGGCGAACCAGCGCGGTCAGCCGCGCGTGAAGCTCCGCCGGAGCGAACGGCTTGACGAGGTAGTCGTCCACGCCGGCTTCGAAGCCTTCCAGCCGCTCCGGCAGGCTGTCGGCGGCGGTGAGCATGAGGACGGGCACCGAGGCCGAAGGCCCGGCGCGGAGGACGCGGCAGACGCCGAGTCCGTCGAGCGCCGGCATGGCGCGGTCGAGGACGATCACCGCGAACCGCTCCGCCGCCGCGAGGTGGAGGGCGAGGGCGCCGTTGCGCGCGTGCTCGACCCTCCAGCCGCGGCGCCCCAGGAAGTCCCCAATGCTCTCCGCCATGTCGAGGTCGTCTTCGACGAGAAGGAGGCGTTGACCGGTGGCGGGCATGGCGGAGAAGGAAGTCGGAAGGATCAGAAAGACCAGCGCAGGCCCGCAAGCATGGCCCACGCATCGTAGGCGATCTTGAGCTTCCGTCCACCCCGGGCTTCAAGCTCGCGTTCCCCGGCGGCTACGGCGCGGCCCTCGAGGAAGAGTTCCGCGCGCGGCCCCAGGACCTTCCGGAGGCCGATGCTCCATTGCCAGGCCGTCGATCCGCTGGAGCTGAACTCCCCGCCGTCCGCGCCTTCGAGGTCGACGTCGAGTTCCTGAATGTAACCAAAGCCCAGGCCGGCGTACGGGGAGATCCCCCGCCACGCGAACTGTGCCCCGGGCGAGTAGGTGGCGTTGACGAAGAAATTGTTGGAGGCGGCGTCGCCCCCGGTGAAACGCCGATCGCTGGCGATCAGCGAGTTGACGGAGTTGGTGCGGTAGAACCACTCCCCCTCGACGGCCCAGCCCTTGCCGAGTCGCCGGCCGACGGCGCCGCGGAGGAACGGGCCGTCCTTGAAGTCGCCCTCGTACTTGCGCCCGCCAAGGGTGATGTCTCCGGAGGGAATGATGCTCAGCCCGGCGGAGAGGTCCGCGAACCACGGGGACGGGGTGGCGTTGGCCGGTGCAGTGACGGCGTCCGCGGCGGCGAGCGGCGCGAGGGGAGCGAGCGCCAACGCAGCCAGCAGCAATGCGGGGCGGAGGCGGAAGGAGGAGTGAGCGGCGAGGGAGGTCATGGTGAATCTCCCCCCGGCGGCCGGGGAACCTCCGGTCGGAGATTCCCGCGATTCCCGCGGTGACGGGCCCGGCGCGGAGAGGAGGACGTCACCCTACCGGATGCTCCGTGAACGGAGCGTGAAACCACAGTCGGAAGCGCGTGAGATTCACGGCCCGGGTCGCGCCGCCCCGGCCCGCGGAATTCGGGCGACCGGATCCGGTCTTGCCCTCACGCGGCGTGGGATATGATGGCGGCAATGGACGCAGCCCTTGGATTCGTGACGTTTGCTCTCATGGGGTTGTTGGTTCCGGCTCCGGCGGCGCTGGTGTGGATCGCGAGGTCGCGTCTCGTGTCGGGGGGGCGCTCGTGGCTCGCCGTGGCGGCGGCCGTGCTGGGTCCGAGCGTCGTCGTCTACCTCCTCGTGGTCGCCGGCTGGCTCTTCCGCTACAACGGCCGTTGCGGAGGCTGGCTGGGCGAGACTCATCCGTGCCGTTTCAGCGAGTACGCGGCCGAGACCCTGTACCTGTCGGGCTTGATTCTGGCGATGCCCGCCGCCACCGGC
>CAZEJZ010000428.1:0-3309 GCA_964512415.1 uncultured Opitutaceae bacterium | reverse complement strand
GAGGCGCTGATCGACGGCGAGGCGACGATGGTCCACTTCCTCAACCTGATCGCCTCCGAGCCGGACATCGCCCGCATTCCGGTCATGCTCGACTCCTCGAAGTGGTCCGTGCTCGAGGCCGGCCTGCAGTGCCTGCAGGGCAAGGGCATCGTCAACTCGATCTCGCTCAAGGACGGCGAAGCGGAGTTCCTCCGCCGCGCGGAGCGGATCCGTCGCTACGGGGCGGCGGCGGTCGTGATGGCCTTCGACGAGCAGGGCCAGGCCGCCACACGCGATGAGAAGGTCCGCATCTGCACGCGAGCCTATCGCCTGCTCGTCGACCGATTGGGATTCCCGCCCGAGGACATCATCTTCGATCCCAACATCCTGACCGTCGCGACCGGCATCGAGGAGCACAACCACTACGCCGTCGATTTCTTCGAAGCCACGCGCCTGATCAAGCAGACCCTGCCGCACGCGCGCGTCTCCGGCGGCGTGTCCAACGTCTCGTTCTCGTTCCGCGGGAACAATCCGGTGCGGGATGCGATGCACACCGCCTTCCTCTATCACGCGATCGCCGCCGGACTCGACATGGCGATCGTCAACGCCGGGATGCTCGGGGTCTACGACGAGATCGACCCGGAGCTCCGCTCCCGCGTCGACGACGTGCTGCTGGACCGCCGACCCGACGCCACGGAGCGGCTGATCCGCCTCGCCGACGCACTCAAGCTTCAGCAGGGCGGCGCATCGAAAACCGAACTCAAGGAGGACCTCGCGTGGCGCTCCGCCCCCGTCGCCGAGCGGCTCAAGCACGCGCTGGTCAAGGGCATCGACGCCTTCATCGAGGCCGACACGGAGGAGTGCCGCCAGACCTTGTCCCGCCCGCTCGACGTGATCGAAGGCCCGTTGATGGACGGCATGCGGGTCGTTGGCGACCTCTTCGGTGCGGGAAAGATGTTTCTACCCCAGGTCGTGAAATCCGCGCGCGTGATGAAGCGCTCCGTCGCCTACCTCACGCCCTTCATGGAGGCCGAGAAGCAGCGCGCCGCGGCGGCCGGCGAGGCGACGCGGGCCCAGGGCAAGGTCGTGCTCGCGACGGTCAAGGGCGACGTCCACGACATCGGCAAGAACATCGTCGGCGTCGTTCTGGCCTGCAACAACTACGAGGTCACCGACCTCGGCGTGATGGTCCCCGGCGACCGGATCCTCGCGAAGGCGCGGGAGATCGGGGCCGACATCATCGGACTCTCCGGTCTGATCACGCCCTCACTGGACGAGATGGTGCATGTGGCGCGTGAGTTACAGCGCGAAGGCTTCACGGTCCCGCTGTTGATCGGGGGAGCCACGACGAGTGCCGCCCACACCGCGGTGAAGATCGCACCGGAGTACACTGGCGGCGTGGTGCACGTGCTCGACGCCTCGCGCGTCGTGAACGTCGTCAACTCGCTCCTCTCCCCCACCCTCAAGCCGGCCTACCTTGCCGACGTGGGCGCGAAGCAGGACCAGCAGCGCGCAGACTTCGCGGCCCGGCGCGCGCGTCGTCCCCTGCTCAGCCTCGCGGCCGCCCGCGAGCGTCGCCCGCGCTTCGACTGGGCGAACGTGGATCTTCCCCGGCCCGAGTTCCTGGGCACCCGTGTCTACCGCGACGTGCCGCTGACCGATCTGGTGCCGTTCATCGATTGGGCGCCCTTCTTCAGCGCGTGGGAATTGCACGGCCGGTTCCCGGACATCCTGCAGGACGAGGTCGTCGGAACCGAGGCGCGGCGCCTGCACGCCGACGCACTCATCCTCCTCGACCGCATCGTGCGCGAGCGTCGCTTCACGGCGCACGGCGTCATCGGCTTCTGGCCCTGCAACGCCGACGGGGACGATGTCGAGCTCTACGCCGACGAGCCACGGTCGCGCGTGATCGGTCGCTGTCACCACCTCCGTCAGCAACTCGAGAAGCCAGCCGATCAGAGCAACCTCTGCCTGGCCGATTACGTGGCCCCGAAGCAATCCGGCCGCGTCGACTACTGCGGCGGCTTTGCCGTGACGGCGGGTCACGGCGTGGAGGCCTTTGCCCAGGAATTCCGTGATCGGCACGATGACTACGGCGCGATCATGGTTCAAGCACTCGGCGACCGTCTGGCCGAGGCGATGGCCGAGTGTTTTCACCAGCGGGCGCGGCAGGCGTGTGGCTTCGGGCGCACGGAGCAGCTCTCGATGGAGGACCTCCTGCGCGAACGCTACCGCGGCATCCGTCCGGCGCCGGGTTACCCGGCGTGTCCGGATCATTCAGAGAAACGCTTCCTCTTCGATCTCCTCGGCGCCCCGGCAGCGACGGGTATAACGCTGACGGAAAGCTGCGCGATGCACCCCGCGAGCAGCGTCAGCGGGTGGTACTTCAATCACCCCGAAGCAAAGTACTTCGGCGTCGGCAAGGTCGGCCGCGATCAGGTGGAGGACTATGCCCGGCGCCGCGGCGACGAGCTCGCGGTGGTCGAGAAGTGGCTCGCGCCCTACCTCGATTACGAGCCATCGGCGTGACGGAGTGCGTCGCTACCGCCGCCATCGCGGCCCGCGATCTTTCCGCGGCCGCGGGGCGACGCGCGGCCCCTGCGCCCGCGCCGGGAGCCGACGCTTGCCGGGCATCGCGGCCGTGCTACCTTCGGGGAATGGACCTCCTGCGATTGAGCCTGGGTCTGCATCGCTTTCTCGTTCTCGGCATCCTCTCGGTGCTTCTCTCGCCGGTGCCTTCACTCGGCGCCGAGGGCGCGGCACCGGCGAAGATCCTACCGGTCCCCGGGGAGACCTTCCTCGTCGACGGCCACCCCGCCTTCATCATCCCGGCGAAGGCCAAGATGCGAGGCGAAGGCCGCACCCCGTGGGTGTGGTATGCGCCCACCCTGCGCGGACTGCCGGACAAGGAGGAGCAGTGGCTCTTCACCCGCCTGACCGAGGCCGGCATCACGATCGCCGGGATCGACGTCGGAGAATCGTTCGGCAGCCCGGAGGGCCGGGCGGGGTACTCGGCGCTGTACGATGAGCTTACGCAGCGCCGCAACTTCGCACGCCGGCCCGTCCTCCTCGGTCGCCGAAGCCTTCCAGCGCGTCCCCCGCGCCGAAATCTTCGCGCAGACCGGCATCCAGTTCATGCAGTTGAACACGCTCTACCAGTTGTATGCGCTGGCGCGGGCGAAATCCACCGCGCAGGGGGCCCGATGCCTGTCCAACCAGCGCCAATGGGGCATCGCCACCTTCATGTACTTGGGCGACTTCAATGACAAGCTGCCGCTCTTCGGGGATCTTTCCTCCGACTACACCCGGGATTTCTGGCACGGGAAGCTT
>CAZEJZ010000427.1:0-3320 GCA_964512415.1 uncultured Opitutaceae bacterium | reverse complement strand
GCAAGTCCAACGTCCGCGAGAACGTCGTCTCGCCCGGGGGCATCTACAACCCGGCGAAGCCCCAGGCGGCGGCCTTCCTCGAGAAGTACGAGAAGATGACCATGCTGGGACGCATGGCCGAGGCGCGAGAGTTGGGCGGCCCGGTCGTCTTCCTGCTCAGCGACGCCGGCCGCTACGTCACCGGCGCCAACCTCCTCGTCGACGGCGGCTACACCGCGAGGTAATTCCATGCATTCCTGGCATTCCCTCGCTGGCCGAACGATCCTCGTGACGGGCGGAGCGGGCTATCTCGGCTCGGCCATCACGGAAGAACTCGACCGGTCCGCCGGAAAGGTTCTCTGCCTCGATCTTCCCGGAAAGTCGGCGGCATTCGTGCGGGATCGCGGCCTGCGTAACACCGTGCCCTACGACGTCGACCTGACCGACACCGCCAAGCTGCCGGCGGCGCTCGACGCCATCATCGCGGAGCACGGCGTTCCGGACGGAGCGGTTCACCTCGCCTTCGCCTCCTCCTCGGGCAAGACCCTCGAGGAGCTGTCGGCGGCCGACTGGGATTCCACGCTGTGCCGCGCGCTCACGCCCACCTTCATCCTGTCGCGGCACCTCGCCGAGCGGATGCGCCCGCGCGGTTCCGGCAGCATCGTGCTCTTCGGCAGCATGTACGGCATGGTGTCACCGGATCCCCGGATCTACCACCTGCCGATGAAGCCCAACCCGATCGACTACGGCGCGAGCAAGGCTGCGGTCATCCAGATGACCAAATACCTTTCCGTGCACTATGGCTCGTCGGGGCTGCGGGTGAACTGCGTCACGCCGGGGCCCTTCCCGAACCCCAACGTGCAGCGCAATCACCCCGACCTGATCAAGGACCTCTCGGCCAAGACGGCGCTCCGTCGCATCGGCGTGAACTCGGAGATCGTCGGACCGACGCTCTTCCTGCTCTCCGACGGCGCCTCGTACGTCACCGGTCAGAGCCTCGTCGTGGACGGCGGTTGGACGGTGTGGTAAGCCGACCCGCGGTCGCCTTCGATTCGACTCTTGGAGGCGACCTTCGATCGTGCCGGGCGGCGCGGCCCGAGCGGTGACGGAGCGGCGCTGACGGCCGACGCTGACGGCATTTTCTCCGTGGGTCCGGCCGGCGCACGAGCGGGACGGACGTGGACTGGGCGTTGTCCGATCACGACGTTCGAAACGTGTTCCGCACTTGCAGCAATGCACGGGGCGGGGAAATGTAGCTCTGTTGTTCATCGCCTCGCGGCGCCTTGGCCCCGCGAGGCGTCGGCAACGTTCCATTCCAACCACGTCCCCCCAACCCACCCGTCATGAAACTCCGCCTCGCCCTAGCCTGCACCGCTCTCTTTTTCGCCTCTCTGCCCGCCGTCGCGCTCGCAGACACCGCCCCGAAGACCGTCATCCACGTCGTGACGGTCAAGTGGAAGGAAGGCACCACGCCGGAGCAGATCCAAGCGGCGCTCGACGGCGTGAAGGCGCTGCCGCAGAGCTTCAAAGGCATCACCCGCGTCTGGACGCGTTCGATCAAAGTGCAGGGCGGTGCGGCCAACGCCTTCGTGATGGAGTTCGCGAGCGAGCAAGCACTCAAGGAGTACTCCGGCAGCGAGGCCCAGAAGACCTGGTACAAGACCTACATTCCGATCCGCGAGCGCAGCACGACGTTCGACATCACGAACTGAGGCGCGTCGAAACTCGGATGGGCTTGGCTCCGCAGCCTCGACTCTGCGGAGTGTCTTTGACTTTCCCCTTTACCGACCAGGATTGACCTAGACTCCGACACTGCAGAAAAAGACGCTTTCCGCTGATGAGGATCGATAGCACGACAAAGGCCTACAACTTCATCCGGAACAAGATACTCGACGGCACCTACGCCCCGGGGACCAATCTGAGCGCGAACGCGCTGTCTGCTGAAGTCGGGGTGAGCCGTACTCCGGTTCACGATGCGCTCCGTCAACTCGAGACCGACGGCTTGGTGATCATCCGCCCCAAGCTCGGCGCAATGGTCAAATTCATGAATCTGAAGGATTTCAAGGAGCTGTGCTGGATGCGCAAGGTCCTTGAAAGCAATGCCGCCGGGCTGGCTGCGATCGAGCATACGGACGACGATCTGCGGGAACTGGCTCGGGCGCTCCAAGAGATGGGCGGAATCGCGAAGGCCAGCAGCGAGGACGATCTCCGCCATCCGAGCGAGGAGTTGAAGAGCGCGTTGGCTCGTGTCGACATCCGCTTCCACGTCGCGGTCATGAATGCCGCTCACAACGAGTTGCTCAAGACGGAGATCGTGCGGCTTCGACTCATCAACCGGGTGGTGGGAGGCATCACCCCACTCTACGTTCCCGATATTCCGGACTATCTTGAAGAGACCCTCAAGACCCTCCGCGAGCACCAACGCATCCACGATGCAATCGCGCGTCGCGACTCGCGGGAAGCCACCATCGCAATGGAAGCGCACATTCAGGACATCCTCGACCACAGCATCAAGCGGATGCGAGGCGAGGAGGCGTCCCAGATGACCGCGCTCGGCATTTAGGCCAGCTGCTGCACCCTTATCCGCTGGAAGCAGCGCCCGCGCCCGGACTCGGTGGAGACACCGGAGCTCGGACGGACAGCGTTACCGCCAGCGCCACGGCGAACGATGCAGGGGGGACCCAAAGGCTCGCCACCGGCAGCGCCGCGACGGCCCAACCGGCCACGACGCCGGCGATGATCCCCGCCAGTACCGCCCGCCCGCTCAAGGGCCGCGTCCCAACCGCCAGAACGACGCATGCCAGCATCGGACCAAGGAACGCACCCATCACCTTCGCCTGTGCATCGAGGACCGAGCCCAGTTGCTCGGCAAATCCGGCCAGCAGCGTTGCTCCGACGCCGATCGCCAGACTGACCCACCGCGCGAGCCGGTACGTCTCCGCCGCCGTCCGCGCCCGGCCCCACCTCGCCATCCAGTCGGTGGTCACGATGCCAGCGAGCGAATTAATGCAGCTGGTCATGCTGCTCATCGTCGCCGCTAGGATCGCCGCCACCAGAACGCCGGCCAGACCCGGAGGCAGTTCGCGCACGATGAAGAACGCCAACACCTGGTCCGCCTTCGCCGGCAATGCCGGATCCGGGTGACGCTGATACCAGGTGGAAAGCAGCAGCCCGGCGAGGACGAGGGTGACGATCACGATCGCAACGCCGACGGCGTTGACGGTAAAGGCGCGGGAGGCTGCCGGGATGGACTCCGCCGCGAGGTAGCGCTGCAGTGACATCTGGTCGGCGACATTTTTCGACTTACGAGGCACTTTGTATATCCCGCACTCTTCAAATAC
>CAZEJZ010000426.1:0-3324 GCA_964512415.1 uncultured Opitutaceae bacterium | reverse complement strand
CGCGGTCACGAAGTCGGCGTAGGCCACCTTCCATGCTCCTCCTCCCTTGGCCATGATGCGGATCGGGGTCGGCTCAACGCCCGCTGGGCATTGACTTCAGGGTGGACTCAAGTTCGTCACCGTTGGGCTGGACCGAACTGTCGAGTGAACGCCGCGCGATTTCGACGGCCGTGAGCGGGGCGAGGCCCTTCGCGAAGCTGGAGACCGCCACGAGGATGCAGCGCAGGTACTGCGAATCCGTCTGGTTCATCATCTTGATGCGATTCGCGACCGGATTGACGAATCCGTAGGCGACGAAGATCCCAAGGAGTGTGCCCGTGAGCGCAGCCGCGACTTTTTCGCCGACCGCCTCAGGGCCCTCCGCAATTGCTCCCATCGTGTTGATGATGCCCAGCACCGCCGCCACGATTCCGATCGCTGGCAACGAATCACCGACCATCTGGAGAAGGTGCACCGGGTGATCATTCTCCTCGTTCTTCGCGTTCAGTTCCGCGGTCATGAGGGCCTCGAGCTGGTCGGGCTTAATCTTACCGTCGATCACGGGCTTCATTCCGTTGATGAGAAACTCGGTCCGCTCCTTGTGCGCCAGAAAGGCCGGGTACTTCTGAAAGATCGTGCTCTGCTTCGGGTTCATGACGTGCTCCTCGAGCGCGATCAGCCCGTTGCGGCGGCCCACCATGAAGATCTCGTAGAGCATCTTCAGGAGATCGACGTAGTCGGAGCGGGCCAGAGACTTCCCGAAGGCGGCATGCTGCACCTTGTGCACGATCTCCTTCATCACGTGGACCGGGCTCGCGATCACGAGCACGCCCAGCGCCACGCCGAGGATGACGACGAACTCGGACACGTGCAGCAACACGACGGGATTGCCCCCGGCGATCATGAATCCGCCGAGGGTCGATCCGATGACGATGAGTGCTCCGATGAGGACGATCATGGGCCTAGTTCGGTCTAACGGCGCGCCGGTCGACGCGCTTTAGCCTGCTGGCCCGGGGCCGCGGAAGCCTGTCCCGCCCGGAGCCCACCACGCGCACGAGGTGCGCGTTTCACTTTTCCCGGACGCGTTTCAGGTACGCGCGGAGGCCGATCACGGTCTGCGCGTGGATCTGGCAGATGCGCGACTCGGTGAGGTCGAAGACCTCGGCAATCTCGGCGAGTCGCATGTTCTGGTGATAGTACATCGCAAGAATCTTCTTCGGGATCTCCGGCAGCTCCGCGATCCGCTGCACCAGGAGCCCCATCAGCTCCTCCTTCTCCATCCGGTCGCGGACGGAGACATCACCCTCATCCGCGATCAGTTCGTGCAGCGACGTGCCATCACTGTCCTCGTTCTCCGTCGTCTGGTCGATGGCGACGAAGCACACCGGGCGGGCCTCCTCCATCCACTTCGCGTACTCCTTCGGGGTCAGATTGAGGTGGAGGCGCACTTCCTCCTCCGTCGCGGCACGACCGAGCTTCTGCTCCAACTCGTTGATCGACTCCTTCAGCTTCCTCGCCTTCGCCCGCGCGCGCCGCGGACACCAGTCGAGACGACGGGGTTCATCGAGCACGGCACCACGGATGCGCATGCTCGCGTAGCCGGCGAAGGTGTGTCCCTGCTCCGGGTCATACTTGCGCACGGCGGCGATCAGACCCGTGACCCCCACGCTGTAGAGGTCGTCCACGTCGACGTGGGCCGGGAGGTTGATCTTGATGCGATCGACCACATTCCGGACCAGCGGAAGGTAGCGGACAATGAGCTCCTTCTCATCGACCTCGCCGCTCGAGGTCTGGTAGGCCCTCCAAGCATTGGCTGCGGCAGCGGGTTGCGAGTAGGCGACGGCGGCGTGGCTTTTCATAACGGAATCGACAAACGGTTGGACTGGGGACGGGGGTAGAAAGGCTCAGGAAAGGGTCTTGGCGGCACTCAGCGGACACGCGCAGAAGCAGTCGGAACTCCCGCGGGCCCAACCGGAATGGCGCGGGCGGCGGCCTGGGCTTCCTGCGCGGCGAGGGCCTCCCGACGCCGCTGCGCGATCGCGTCCGCGAACGCCCGGATCACCACGGACCAGAACCAACGCACCACCAAGGCTCCAACGAGGCAGGCGAGCGCAGCGTCCCGCAGCACCAGATCGGCACTGCGGCCCGCGGTCAGCCCCGCCACCGCCACCAACGCAAAGCCGAGAAATCCTCCGGAAAGAAAGGCGAACTTCATGGTCATTCCCTCCCCGATCCCGGCACCGTGCGGCGGAGCACCGCCGCCACCACGTCATCCTCCCGCTCGCCGACCGCCGAAGGGCCCGTCGACAGAAACAGGGGGCTGAGATCGGCTTCCACCAAGAGCTCCCACAGCCGACCCCACTGATTCAATTCATCGAGGTGGGTGAACACCACGTGCGTCGCACCCACGTCGCGACCGGCGCTGGCGATGCGCTGCAGGGTCCCGATATCGTAAAGAGCATTCAGGACCAGGACCCGCGTCGAAATTTGATCGCGCTCCAGCATCCGCCGCTGCATCCGCCGCGCCTCACCCTCCGCGATGCTCAGGGCACCGCAATCGAGGGCCACGGTCTCGCCGAGGTTGCCGGCCAAGCCAGCCCCACCATCCGCGGACCCCACCTCCACCGAAAGACCCACCACCGACGCAGCCTCTCGCAGCACCGCGGGAACCTGCAGCGCCTCGCCTTGATGAACGATGCGGCCGACGGCGTTGCCAGCCGCAGCCTGGCGGGAAATCCACTTGGCAAGCGCCGTCGTTCTGCCCGAACCCGCAGTACCGAGGAAGGCCAGCCGCCCCGTGACGCGACGCGCAGAGCGCGCCTCCGCCAGACCACGCAGCGTCTTCCCAACCACCGCCACCTGCCGATGCAACGGAGCCAAACGCACACTCTCCCACTCCGGCGCCAGTTGCAGACGACTCCGCAAACTCTCCGAGAAGCCCGCGCGGCGCAGCACATCAGCCAACGAGGGCATGGCATCCGACGACTCGCGCCCCGAGGGCACCGCCACACCTTCAAAATCCCCCGAAAGTACATCGTCGGCATTCGTCGAACGCCCGTCCTTGAACTCGCCGGTCTGAGCCTCCGCGTCCTCCAACGTCCGCGCCCACGCCTCCGTCGGCTCCGCCACCGGTCCCACACCATCGCCCACCCGCGCAATCACTTCGAGCCGCGGACGGCCAAAGAGACCCGACAACCCCTGCCCGGGAACCTGACGCACGGACACCACCTTCGCCTGACCGCCCCACTGCGACTGAATCGTCCGCACCGCCTCTTCGGCCGACCGAACGACCAAGCGATAGGTCGCCGGGGAAGCGGCTGACTCCTTCAGGAGATGGGAGGGCGA
>CAZEJZ010000425.1:0-3332 GCA_964512415.1 uncultured Opitutaceae bacterium | reverse complement strand
CGGTCCCAAGACCTTCGAGCAGGCCGCCGGCTTCCTGCGGATCCGCGATGCCGCGAATCCGCTCGACGCAAGCGCCGTGCACCCGGAGCGCTACGCGGTCGTCGAACGCATGGCCGCCGACCTCGGCTGCTCGGTGGCCGACTTGATCCGCGATCCGAAGCTGCGCGCGAAGGTGAAGCTCGAGGCCTACGTCACGCCTGAGGTCGGACTGCCGACCCTGAACGACATCATGGCCGAGTTGGCGAAGCCGGGCCGCGATCCGCGCCAGAAGTTCGAGGCGTTCGCGTTCGATGCCGGGGTGCACAAGCCCGAGGACCTGCGTCCGGGGATGCGCCTGCCGGGCATCGTAACCAACGTCACCGCGTTCGGGGCCTTCGTCGACATCGGGGTCCACCAAGACGGGCTGGTGCACGTGAGCCAGCTCGCCGACACGTTCGTGAAGGACCCGGCCGCGGTGGTGAAGCCGCAGCAGAAGGTCAATGTCACGGTCCTCGAGGTCGATCTGCCGCGCAACCGCATCGCCCTGTCGCTGCGCAGCAATCCGCAGATCGGTCCGCGTTCCGGCCCCGGTGCGTCACCCGGCGGACCTCGTCCGGGGGGCAGCCCGGGCGGCGGACCCCGGGGCGGCGGGGGTGCAGGCACGCCCAGCCCAGCGCGCCCTCCGGCATCGCTGAACGGCGACTGGTTCAGCGCCGCGCTGAACAAGCGCAAGTAGGCGGCGTGCTCTTCGGCGCGCGGTGATGCCGCCGCGCTGGACCGACCGCACGATCGCCGCCAGTCGGCGAGCCCGCTGCGCGGTGGTCAGATTCCCCGCGCTCGGGCTAGATGGCCGCCATCAGGCCGCCGTCGACGGCCAACATCTGGCCGTTGACGTAATCGCTGGCCGAGGACGCGAGGAACACCGCGGCACCGATCAACTCCTCGGGCCGACCCCAACGACCCGCCGGGGTGCGGTTGCAGATCCACTGGTTGAACTCCGGATTGGCCGCGAGGGTGGCGGTCATCTCGGTGAGCAGGTAGCCCGGGGCGATCGCGTTCGCCTGGATGCCGCGCTTGGCCCACTCCACCGCCATCGAGCGGGTGAGCATCTTGAGTCCGCCCTTCGCAGCCGCGTAGTTGGCGATCGTGGGTCGGGCGAGTTCCGACATGAGGGAGCAGATGTTGATGATCTTGCCGCGGCCGCGCTGGAGCATCGAGGGCGCGATCGCGCGCGCGACAAGGAACGGACCGGTCAGGTTGAGATCGATCACCGCCCGCCAGTCGGCCTCGGACATGTCCGCGAGGGGAGCACGGCGGTGGATGCCGGCGTTGTTCACGAGGATGTCGATCGGACCTTGGTCATCCTCGATCCGCGCCACCGCCGCCGCCACGGCCGCGGAATCGGTCACGTCGAAGACCGCAGTCGCCACCGAACATCCCTCGCCCCGCAGCGCCTCGGCCGCGTGCTCAAGTTTCGCCGCGTCGCGGCCGTTCAGCACGACCCACGCGCCGGCCTCGGCCAGTCCCCGCGCCAGCGCATAACCGAGTCCCTGCGACGATCCGGTCACGAGCGCAACGCGGCCGGACAGGTCAAAAAGAGCGGAGTTCTTGGGCATGGTGAGAGGAACGTCGGGTCCACTCCTACGACGTACCGACCGCCCGCGTCGACCTGAATCCGGAAACCGCCCCACGCCCGCGACAGCAGGGTCCGTGCCCCTCACGCCGCATGGATTGCGCAAGACGCGGCATCACCTCGCACGTGTTCCCTCAAATTATCCCCCGCGCTTGTAACTCGCCTTCGCCGCCACGGTGGATACAGTGACGTCACGATGAGCAACCCCTCCATTGATCCAGCCCACTTCAACGACAAGTTGGTCCTGCGCGGCATCCACGTCACGCTGACCGACGCGCTGCGCACCAGCGTCCAGCACAAGGTGGAGCGCTTGTTCCGGCACGAGCCGCAAATCGTGCGCATCCGTGTGGACATCGAGCACGACAAGACGAAGGCGATCGGCCACAATTTCATCGCCAAGGGCCACATTGAGATCAGCGGCCCCGACCTGATCGCCTCGGAGGCCTCGGAGGATGCCTACAAGTCCATCGATCTGCTGGTCGACAAGCTCGGCGAAATGCTCCGTCGCCGGGCGGACACGTTCCACTCGAACAAGCGCCACTCGTCGCGCGACGAACGCGACGCCGGGGCGGCCCAGGTCTGAGCGCGCACCCGCGCCAGGACCACAGAAAATTCCCTCGGCAGGCCGCCGCGTTTCTTCCTAGCGTGGCGGCCTGTGCCTTCCCGCAAGATCCTCTTCGTCGCTCCCGAGGTCGACCCCTTCGTCAAGGTCGGCGGACTCGCCGACATGGTCGGGGCCCTGCCCAAGGCCTTGGCCGACCTCGGTCACGACGTCCGGATCGTCTGCCCGCTCTACCGCAGCGTCCGCCGGATCGGCTTCTGGCGGCCGCGTCCGGACCCGCTCGGCATCGACGTTGGCCCGGAGGCGATCTGGGCCCGCACGTGGGAAACCAGCCTCCCCGGGACCTCGGTGCCGTGCTACTTCATTGAGAACGACGCCCTCTACGGCCGGCCCGGCGTCTACGGCGAGGGTAACACCTCGTACCCGGACAACGACCGGCGCTTCATCGCGCTGTCACGTGGGGCGCTGACGCTCTGCCTGCAACTGGACTGGATCCCGGACGTGGTCCACGCCCACGACTGGACGACGGGCTGGATTCCGGTGCTGCTCAACACCGTGCTGCGCGATTCGCCTCTTGGCGGCGCCGCGTCGGTCTTCACCGTGCACAATCTGGAACACCAGGGCTACGCGGCCCGCGAGGCGGTGACGTACGCCCGGATTCCGCTGTCGGAATTCCATCCGCGCAGCCTGGAAGCCCTCGGGGCGGCGAACCCGATGAAGGGCGGCCTGTACCACGCGACAAAGATCACCACGGTGAGCCCGACGTATGCGCAGGAAATCCGGCGGCCTGAGAGCGGTTGCGGCCTCGATGATGTCCTGCGCTTCCGCGGGGCCGACCTGATCGGCATCCTCAACGGCATCGACCCCGATTCGTGGAATCCCGCGACCGACTCCACCCTGCCGGCCCGGTATGGTCCGGATGCCCTTGACGGGAAGGCCGTCTGCAAGGCGGCGCTGCAGAAACGCCTCGGTTTGACGGAGGACCCCGGCGTCCCGGTCTTTGGCGTGGTCGCGCGCCTCGTGCACCAGAAGGGACTCGACCTTCTCGCGGCGGCGCTGCCGTCGGTGCTGGCGACGCTCAACCTTCAGATCGCGCTGCTCGGCTCCGGCGATCCGGCTCTGGAGGACGCGTTCCGCCGCCTTGCGGCCCAGGCCCCC
>CAZEJZ010000424.1:0-3333 GCA_964512415.1 uncultured Opitutaceae bacterium | reverse complement strand
GTAGGAGAGTTGAAGCGTACGCTCCTGCGAGACATCCCCCCCTTTGAAAACTACACACCGTAATCCGCTCTTCCGCGGGGCCTGTCTTGCCGTCTTGGGCTACCTCCTCGCCGGTCCTGTCCGGCTCGGAGCCCAGGCTGCCGCACCCGGTTCGGGCGCGGCGGCGACGGCGTCGTACACCGTGGGATCCGTGGCGGTGAAGTTCGTCGGGGCTGCCAACGTGAGCGAGCAGGTGGTCCGGGCCAACATGCAGGCCCGTGAAGGCAGCCCGATCGACGATGCGATGATCGACCAAGACATCCGGTCGCTCTACCGCACGGGTCTCTTCGAGTTCATCGAGGTGAAGCGCGATGCCCGTCCCGACCGCACCGTGAACCTCCTGATTGAGGTCACGCCCAAGTTTCGCGTGCTGGCGGTTCGATTCGAGGGCAACACGAGGGTCAAGAGCCGCCGGCTCGAGAAGGAGGTCAAGACCAAGGACAACCTGGCCCTCGACGAGCGTCAGGTGAAGGAGGACGGAGAGAAGCTCCGCGAGTATTACCAGAAGTCCGGCTACAACCAGGCCTCGATCACGTACAGCATCGAGCGCGACCGGAGCACGGGATTCGGCACGGTCACATTCAAGATCAAGGAGGGAGAGAAGGTCCGGATTGGATCGATCGACTTCGAGGGCAACAACAGCGTCAAGCCCCGCCGCCTGCGCAAGGAGATGGAGACCAAGCGCTGGTGGATCTTCAGCTGGCTGACCGGGTCGGGTCGCCTCAAGGACGACGAGTTCGAGGATGATCTGGAGAAGGTTCGCGACTATTACCGCGAGGAGGGCTTCCTCGATGTGGCGATCGACGCGGACAAGATCCGCTACGAGTATCCGACCCCGACCAAGCTGCGCATCGTGATCGGTGTGGAGGAGGGCAAGCAGTACCGCATCGGTGACATCACCTTCAAGGGCAACAAGCTCTTCCCGTCGGCGATCCTCGGCTTCGTGATCAAGCAGCGCAGCGGATTCGTCTTCCAGCCGTCAAAGCTGGACAAGGATGTCGAGGGCCTGGAGGACTTCTATGGGCGCGACGGTTACCTCGACACGCGCGTGCGCCTCGTCCGCAAGCCGAACATCGCCACCGGCAACATCGACATCGAGTACGACATCCAGGAGAGCGAGAAGTTCTTCGTGGAGTCGGTGAAGATCGAGGGCAACACCAAGACGAAGAGCATCGTCATTCTGCGCGAACTCGCGCTCGGGCCGGGCGAGGTGTTCGACATGGTGCGGATGAAGATCTCGAAGCTCCGCCTCGAGAACACGCGCTTCTTCGACGACGTGAACGTGACTCCCGAGACGTCGAACATCCCCTCGCGCCGCAACCTGAAGGTCGCGGTCCGCGAAGGCCGCACAGGCAACCTGACGTTCGGTGCGGGCTTCAGCTCGCTGGAGCGGGCGGTCGTGTTCGCCGAGCTGACGCAGTCCAATTTCGACCTCTTCAACCGCCGCAGCTTCTTCCAGGGTGACGGCCAGAAGTTCCGCCTCCGTCTCCAGCTCGGCTCGCTGTCGAGCGAGGTCGTGCTCTCGTTTGAGGAGCCCTGGCTGTTCCAGCGCGAGTTGGCGCTCGGTTTCACGCTCTTCCGCACGAGCTCGGACTACGAGAGTGCGTACTACAAGGAGGTGCGCACGGGCGGTGAGGTGTACGTGCGCAAGCGCCTGTTCGAACTGGTTGAGGGCAAGCTCGCGTACAGCGCGCAGCAGGTCGAGATCAGCGAGGTCGACGAGAACATCGCCTTCTTCTTCCCGGCGGGAAGGAGCTTCCTCTCCACGGTGGGCCTGCAGCTCCTGCGCGACACGCGCGACAAGATCGTCAACACCACCGCGGGCAACCGCGCCGAGTTGAACCTCGATGTGTCGTCCGATGCGATCGGTTCAGACTTCAATTACTACAAGGCGGAGTTCCGCGGCTCGCAGTTCTTCCCGATCTTCGACGCTCAGGAGCAGGTGATCTCGGTGATTGGGCGCCTGGGCGTGCTCGACACCTTTGGCGAGAACCGGAAGGGGCAGCCCCGTTTTGAATACTTCACGCTGGGTGGTCCCTACACACTGCGCGGCTTCGAGTATCGCGATGTCGGTCCCAAGAACATCTCAGGAGAGCCCATCGGCGGTCAGAGCTATGGGTTCATGTCCATCGAGTACTCCGCGGACATCGTCAGCCCGATCCGCTTCGCGATCTTCTACGATGCCGGCTTCGTGAATGCGGACGCCTACGATTTCAACCCCGGGTCCTACAACGACAACTTTGGCGTCGGCCTGCGGTTGTTCGTCGCCGGAGCGCCGCTGAGCCTCGACTTCGGCATCCCCCTGACCAAGGACAAGTTCAACGACAAGGGTAACCAATTTAACTTTTCCTTCGGTACCCGTTTCTGATTGGATTCTTCTTTCGACCTGATCCCACGCCATGAAAACATTCCTTCGCTCCCTCCTCGCGGTCGCTCTTCTGGGCGTCGCCTCTCTCTCGGTCCAGGCCCAGCCGGCCCCGAAGATCTTCGTCATCGACATGGCGAAGCTCTATGAGAGCCACTACAAGACCGAGGATCACATCACGAAGCTGCGCGGCGATGAGCAGAAGGCCCAGGTCGAGCTCGAGCGCCTTAACAAGGAGGGTAACGCCCTCGTGGAGCAGTACAAGGAACTCGTCGAGAAGGCGAACAACAACCCGCTGGCGTCCGCCGATGCGAAGGCCAAGGCCGAGCAGGATGCCCAGGCGAAGCTGGAGGAGATCGAAAAGAAGAAGCAGGAGATCCAGGTTTTCCGCGCCAACGTCGAGCGCCAGCTGCAGCAGCGGATGGGTGCGTTCCGCGAACAGATCCTCGCTGAAATCTCCAAGACCGCCACCGACATCGCCAAGGCCAAGGGAGCGACGATCCTCATCGACAAGGCCGGCCCCACGGGCATTGGCATCTCGAACTTCGTCTACCTCGATCCGGCGTACGACATCACGGACGAGGTGCTGGCCGAGGTGAACAAGAGCCGTCCCGCCGCGTCTGCCGCTCCCGCTGCTTCGTCTGCCCCGGCGGCAGCCGCCGCCCCCGCCGCGGCGAACGAGCCGGCTCCGACCGTCACGTTCCCGGGCGCCAAGAAGAACTGAGCGCGTCTCGGTTGATCGACTTTCAGCCCGCCCCTCCGCCGGGGCGGGTTTTTCTTTGGTCCTGGCCAATCAGGTCGTCCCGCGGCGTGGCCGATGGCCCCGGCCGTCCGGCGCGGAGCGGGGGGACGTGGAGGAAGACCGCCCTTGCCGCCGTCGGGCTTCTTTGGTTCAGTTGGGGTACGTCTTCCGCCGCGGACCCGCATGC